>NZ_JBAMDC010000736.1:0-1386 GCF_036961605.1 Streptomyces sp. KLMMK | reverse complement strand
GTCCTCGCTGGGCATGACGCTGGCGCGCACCGCGGCTGCGGGCGGCGCCAAGCCGAAGCGCCGCGCGGCGAAGAAGGCCGGCTCGGCCGCGTCCGGTGACGCGCTGACCTCGCCGATGCAGGGCACGATCGTCAAGGTCGCGGTCGAGGAGGGCCAGGAGGTCGCCGAGGGCGAACTCATCGTGGTCCTGGAGGCCATGAAGATGGAGCAGCCCCTGAACGCGCACCGCGCGGGCACGGTCAAGGGCATCACCGCCGAGGTCGGCGCCTCCGTCTCCTCCGGCGCCGTCATCTGCGAGATCAAGGACTGACGCGACAGCCGTTGCCTGCCTGTGGGCCCCCGCCGAGCCCTCGGCGGGGGCCCACAGGCTTGTCGGTGGCATCCTTGGCAGACGGGGAGACAGAGGGAGGATTCGGCAGCCATGGCCACGGAGAGCACACAAGCGTCACCACGCCCCATGCGGGCGGACGCCCGGCGCAACTACGAGCGGCTGCTCACGGAGGCCCGGACCGCGTTCACCGAGCACGGCACGGAAGCCTCCCTGGAGGACATCGCCCGCCGGGCCGGGGTCGGCATCGGCACGCTCTACCGCCACTTCCCCAACCGCACGGCGCTGATGAGCGCCGTCTTCCAGGGCGAGGTCGACGGGCTCCTCGCCCGCTCCCGTGAACTCCTGGCCTCCCCCGAGCCCTGCCGGGCCCTGGTGGACTGGCTACGGGCCTGCGTGGCGCACGCCAGCACCTACCGGGGGCTCTCACGGGCCCTGCTGGCGGCCCAGGCGGACGAGGCATCCGCGATGTCGCGCTGCAGCCTTCCCCTGCGGGAGGCGGGGAGCGTGCTGCTCGCGCGGGCGCAGACGGCCGGGGCGGTCCGCGCCGGCGTCGACATCGCCGACGTCATGCAGCTGACGAACGCGATCTCGCTGGCCGCGGAGCAGTCCCCGGACGACCCCCAACTCCCGGACCGCCTTTTGTCGCTGACGCTCCAGGGCTTGGCTACGGCGCCCTGCCCGGAGGGGCCCTGACCCCTGATACCCCTTACGTCCGTCTCGGCACCGCCGGACAACGCCGCCGTGGCGCCTCGCCGCCACGGCGGAAGCAGGCGGACAGCCCCGGCTGAATGACTCCGCCGCAACGGCGACCCGCCCCCACGGCGCAGACCGGCGGTGCCCGGCCCACCCAAGGCCCGCCCGGCACCGCCGGACCACACCGTCGTGGTTGCCCGCCACTGCGGCGGGATCGGGGGCAGCCTCGCCTCGGCGGAACCGGAGAGCTACCGCCGCCTGGGCGCCAGGTCCGCCACCCGCGCCGTATTCGCCGGAGGCTCGGCGCCCAGCGACCCGGCGCTGCGAAGCTGCTGGGACGAGCCGCCGCCCCCGGAAGGGCC
>NZ_JBAMDC010000735.1:0-1398 GCF_036961605.1 Streptomyces sp. KLMMK | reverse complement strand
CCGCCCGCACCACCTGCAGCGCCGCGAGCGCGTCCGACGCCGCGTCGTGCGCGCCCCTCAGCTCCACCCCGTACTGCGCGCACAGATCCGTCAGCGTCCGCCGCCCCTTGCGGTAGCGGTCCAGGTGCTTGTCCAGCACCCATGGATCCATCACGCACAGCGGGGCCGCCCCCAGGTAGTCCGCCAGCGTCGAGGCGCGGTGGCGCCTCAACTCGCGGTCCAGCAGCGTCAGGTCGAACGGGGCGTTCATCACCACCAGCGGCGTCCCGCGCGCCGACTGCACCGCCAGCGCCCGTGCCACCTCCTCCATGACCGGCGCCGGCCACCGGCCGTTCCGCTGCAGATAGGCGTCGGTCAGCCCGTGTATCGCAGTGGCCCCTTCCGGCACCGGCACCCCTGGGTCGACCAGCCAGCGCGTCACGACCGGAGCGGCCTCGGCCGCGGACTGCACCACGAGGGCCGCCGACACGATCCGGTCGTGCTCGACATCCACTCCGGTGGTCTCGGTGTCGAACGCGGCGAGTGGTCCCTCGAACCAGCACATGTTCACAACTCCTCGCACTTGCCCGGCGAATGGCGTGTTTCACCCTCCCCGCCAGGTGATACCCGGCCGTGGAGCCATGCGAACCGCCGTTGTTTGCACGGGAGTTGCAAAGGAAACAACACAGTTGTACGGATCGAACGCGCGAAGACGCCCGGAAGGATTCGGACATGGCGCTCCCGCGGCCCGAACCGGGCGGGCTGCTGTCCCAGCTCCCCGAGCCCGCCGTACCCGCCCCCGCACGCGGCTCGCTCGCCACCACCGCCTGCATGGAGACGCTCCAGATCGGCTACCTGCACGCCGTCGCCGCGGCCGCGGGCTGCTCACTGGCCCAGCCCTTTCCCGACCACGGCATCGACTGGCACATCAGCCACACCGCACCCGGCCACGCCGTCGACGACGAGGTCACCATCAAGGTGCAGCTCAAATGCACCTACCAGCTCGGCCCCCGCCCGGCCGTGCAGCCGCCGCCCCGGGCCCCCGCCGCGGAGCCCCCGGCCGTCCCCGTCGTCCCGGCCGCCCCGGCGCCCACCTTCGCCTTCACCCTCGACAACGACCACCTGGCCAAGCTCGCCCGCACCCCCGTCGCCGTCCACAAGATCCTCGTCGTGATGATCGTGCCGAGATCGCGCGACGACTGGCTGCGCGCCGGCCACGACAGCCTCCACCTGAGGCACTGCTGCTACTGGACCAACCTCGCCGGCCACCCCGTGACCGGCAGACGCCGGACCACCGTGCGGATCCCGGCCACACGCGTCTTCGACGACCGCGCACTCTGCGAGATCATGACGCGGGTCGGGGCGGGAGGGAGACCCTGATGCACCGGCCGACCGAGCCCTCGCGCCACCCCCGTCACA
>NZ_JBAMDC010000734.1:0-1401 GCF_036961605.1 Streptomyces sp. KLMMK | reverse complement strand
CGGGACCTGCCCTTCACCTCCCTCGGGCTGGACTCCCGGCAGGCCGTGGCCGTCACCGGTGAACTGGGCGCCTGGCTGGGCCGCGAGCTGCCCGCGGGCCTGGTCTTCGAGCACCCGTCCGTCCGCGCGCTGGCGGCCCGCCTCGGCGCGCAGGAGCGGCCCCGGCCCACAGCCGTCCCGGCCGCTCCCGCCGCACCGGTCCCCGGCGAGCCGATCGCGATCGTCGGCATGGGCTGCCGCTTCCCGGGCGCCCCCGACGTGGACAGCTACTGGCGGCTCCTGCTGGACGGCCGCGACGCCGTCGGCGAGGTGCCGCGCGACCGCTGGGACCCCGGTCTCGTCGACGCCCCTCGCCACGGCGGGTTCCTGGACCGCGTCGACGCCTTCGACGCCCGCTTCTTCGGGATCTCGGCGCGCGAGGCCGAGCGCATGGACCCGCAGCAGCGGCTGCTGCTGGAGGTGGCCTGGCAGGCCTTCGAGGACGCGCACGTCACGCCCGCGCACCTGGCGGGCAGCGAGACCGGCGTCTTCGTCGGCATCAGCAGCCACGACTACGCCGAGCTGCAGATGCCGCACCTGGAGGCGGTCGACGTCTACTCCGCGACGGGCAACGCGCAGTCGGTGGCGGCGAACCGGCTCTCGTACCACTTCGACCTGGCGGGCCCCAGCCTCGCCGTGGACACCGCCTGCTCGTCCTCCCTCGCCGCCGTCCACATGGCGTGCCAGAGCCTGCGGGCGGGCGAGTGCCGCACCGCGCTGGCCGGCGGGGTGAACCTCCTGATCACGCCGGGCCTGTCGGTGGCGTTCGCGCAGGGCGGGATGCTCTCCGCGGACGGGCGCTGCCGGACCTTCGACGACGCGGCCGACGGCTATGTGCGCGGCGAGGGCGTCGGCCTGGTCCTCCTCAAGCCGCTGTCCGCGGCCCTGGCCGACGGCGACCGCGTCCACGCGGTGGTCCGGGGCTCCGCCCTGGGCCACGGCGGGCGCAGCAACGGCCTGACGGCGCCGAAGGGTTCGGCGCAGCGCACGGTGATGGCACGGGCCCTGGCCCAGGCCGGACTGGAGGCCGCCGCGGTCGGCTACGTCGAGGCGCACGGCACGGGCACGGCGCTCGGCGACCCCGTGGAGTGGGGGGCGCTGGCGGGCGTGTACGGGCAGGGGCGGGCCGCGGAGGAGCCGTGCCTGGTCGGCTCGGTGAAGACGAACATCGGCCACCTGGAGGCGGCCGCGGGGATCGCCGGGCTGATCAAGGCGGCCCTGGTCACCAAGTACCGCCAGGTGCCTCCGTCGCTGCACCTGACCACGCCCAACCGGGGCCTGGAGCGGGAGGGTTCGGGCCTGGAGGTGGCCACGGACCGGCGTGCGCTGCCGGTGCGGGACGCGGCGCGGGCCGGGGTGAGC
>NZ_JBAMDC010000733.1:0-1403 GCF_036961605.1 Streptomyces sp. KLMMK | reverse complement strand
GAGATCTACACCGAATTTCTGTCGTCGGCAGCGTAAGGGGGGGAGAAGAGACAGGCCCGTACCGTCCATGCCCAGCTCCTGCCGCCGGTGGCGCGTCACGTCCGGCGCAGGAGCATAGGAGCGGCACGTCGCACCCGGTAGTACGCGCACGACTCACCGGGCGCCGCGGCGTCACATTGGCGCGAAAGCACCCCTGCCCCGTGGGACGCTTGAGTCACCGGCCCCCGGCGCGGGCACACCCCGGGCAACCACGGCAACCACTACGGAACCCGCCACGGCCCCCACCACGGCACCCATCCACGAAGGGACAGTCATGGCCGTCGAACCGCTCTCGCAGAAGGACGTCGAGGAGCGCCTCCAGGAGCTGCCCGGCTGGACCACGGACGGCGAACGCATCAGCCGCACCTACCGCTTCGACGGGCACTTCCAGGCCGCCGCCATGGTGATGCACATCGCGCAGATCCAGGAGGAGCTGGGGCACCACTCGGATGCGACCCTGGGCTACAACACCGTGTCGCTGAGCGTGAACACGCACAGCGCGGGCGGCAAGGTCACCGGCCTGGACGTCGAGCTGGCCCGCCGCATCGAGGCCGTCGCCCCGGGGCACGGCGGGCGCTGACCGCGGCCCCGGGCCACGGCGTGCGCCGCCGCAACCCCTGCCCCGGCGTGCGCCGGCCCCCGTTCAGGCGAGCCCGCGCGCCCGCCGGAACCGGGCCAGGCCCTCCTCCAGGGAGACGACCGGCTCCGGGTAGTCCAGGCGCTCCCGCTCCCGGGCCGGCAGCCGCCACGGCCGGTGGACGCCCCGGCCGGGCACGCCGGCCAGCTCGGGCACCCAGCGGCGCACGTAGGCGCCCTCGGGATCGAAGCGGTCGGCCTGGGCCAGCGGGTTGAGGACCCGGTGGGGGCGGGTGTCGCTGCCGGTGCCCGCCACCCACTGCCAGTTGAGCTGGTTGTCGGCCACGTCGCCGTCCACGAGCAGGTCCAGGAAGTGCCGGGCGCCGTCCCGCCAGTCCAGGTAGAGGGTCTTCGTCAGGAAGCTCGCGGCGATCAGCCGGGCCCGGTTGTGCATCCAGCCCTCGTGGGCGAGCTGCCGCATCGCCGCGTCGACGAGCGGATAGCCGGTCAGGCCCGACCGCCACGCGGCGAGCTCCGCGGGCGCCTCGCGCCAGCGGTCGTGCCGGGGCCGGTAGTCGCGGCGGGCCGCCTCCGGCCGGGCGGCCAGCATCTGATGGTGGAAATCCCGCCAGGCCAGCTGCCGTACGAACGCCTCGGCGCCCGCGCAGCCCCCGGCGGCGCGCTCCCGGGCCGACGCGACGAGCTCCACCGGTGAGAGGCTGCCGAAGTGGAGATGAGGGGAGAGACGTGAGGTCGCGTCCCCGGCCAGGTCGTCGTGGCGGTCGGCG
>NZ_JBAMDC010000732.1:0-1424 GCF_036961605.1 Streptomyces sp. KLMMK | reverse complement strand
TGTGATAGTGTGATGCGCCGGAAATCTGAGGTGTAAGTGGCTAGGGTGTTGTTATGTCGCCGGGGCCGAGTGCTGTTGAAGTTGTGTTGTCTGCTGAGGAGTTGGGCGAGCTGACACGCTGGGCATGTGGGGCGGAAGGTCCTCGTCTGGCTGAGCGGGCCCGGATTGTGCTGGCGTGCGCGGAGGGGCTGCCGACCATCCGTGTGGCCGAGAAACTCGGCGTGACAGCAGATACGGCCCGCAAGTGGCGCACGCGGTTCGCCGCTCGCCGGCTGGCGGGCCTGGCCGACGCGCCGCGGCTGGGACGGCGCAAGGCGGAGCTGGTGCTCAGCGAGGTGGAGCGGGCCCAGCTGACACGCTGGGCCCGACGGGCGAAGACCGCGCAGTACCTCGCGCTGCGCGCGAGGATAGTGCTGGCGTGCGCGGCAGGCGGGACGAACAAGCGGATCGCCGCCGAGCTCGGTGTCAGCCAGCAGTCGGTGACCCGCTGGCGCTCCCGGTTCGTCGCCCGCCGGCTGGACGGGCTGGCGGACGAGCCGCGGGCGGGCCGGCCGCCCTCCATCCTGCTGGACCAGGTCGAGGACGTGATCGTGGCGACGCTGGAGTCCACGCCGGGCAATGACACACACTGGTCGTGGGCCTCGATGGCGAAGCACTCGGGCCTGTCGAAGTCGACGATCGGGCGGATCTGGAAGCGGTTTGACCTCAAACCGCACCTGCAGGACGCCTTCAAGCTCTCCACCGACCCCCAGTTCGTCGCGAAAGTCGTCGACGTCGTCGGCCTCTACCACCACCCGCCCGAGAAGGCGGTGGTGCTGTGCGTGGACGAGAAGTCCCAGATCCAGGCGCTGAACCGGTCCCAGCCGGTGCTGCCGATGATGCCGGGCATGCCCGAGCGGCGCACACACGACTACCTGCGGCACGGCATCACCAGCCTGTTCGCCGCTTTCAACATCGCCGACGGCAGCGTCATATCGGAACCGCACCGTCGGCACCGGGCCCGGGAGTTCAAGAAGTTCCTGGTCACGATCGACAAGGCGGTGCCCGCCGGGCTCGATGTGCACCTGGTGTGTGACAACTACGCCACCCACAACACCGCCGAGATCCGGGCCTGGCTGGGCAAACACCCCCGCTTCCATGTCCACTTCACCCCCACCGGATCCTCGTGGCTCAATCAGGTGGAGCGGTGGTTCGGCCTGCTGACGGACAAGCTCATCCGCCGCGGCGTCCACACCTCCGTGAAGGCACTGGAGGACGACATCACCGCATGGATCGACACCTGGAACGAGAATCCGCGGCCCTTCACCTGGACCAAGACAGCCGACGAGATCCTCAAATCCCTCGCCGACTACCTCGCGAAGATCGTTCCACCCGACATCGAAAACACCTAGCCACTTACACCTCGGATTTCCGGCGCATCACAC
>NZ_JBAMDC010000731.1:0-1423 GCF_036961605.1 Streptomyces sp. KLMMK | reverse complement strand
CGCCGAGGCCGACGCGGCCCCCGGGGCCCCGGCCGGTGCAGCCGGGCCGGAGCAGACCGCCGTTCAGACCGAACAGGGTCAGGTTCCGGCCGAGGTGCCGCCGGTGCCGGCCGCCCCGGTCGCCGACGGCACGCCGGAACAGCCTGCGGCCCCCGAGACGCCGGAGGGGGATCAGCCCGCGCCGGAGGCGGCAGCCGTAGCCGCTCCCGTCGTGGACGCGCAGGCCGCCGTCCCGGCCGAGGTCGTGGCGCAGGTGCAGGACGCGGCTGTGCAGCCTGCCGGTTCCGTACCGGTGGCCGATGCCTCCGCCACCGCTCCGCAGGCGGAGCAGATTGCCGACGCCGCCGCTCCCGCCGTCGTGGACCCTGCGGCGGACGTGCAGGCCGCCGTCCCGGTCGCTGCCGAGAGTGCGGTGGAGGCGCAGGCCGAGGCCGTGCAGCCCGAGCAGGCGGCCGGTCCGGTGCCCGTGGCGGATGCTTCCGCCGCTGCTCCTGCCGCTCCCGCTGAAGCCGCCGCGGCCGAGTCCGTTCCGGACGCCCGGGCTGCTGTCCCGCACGACGCGCAGGTCGCCGATGCTGCCGTTCCGGCTGCTGCCGAGGCCGTGGCGGACGCCCAGGCGGGTGTCCCGCAGCCCGAGCAGACCGCCGCTGCCGAGCCCGCGGCGGGCGCTTCCGCCGTCGCTCCGCAGGCCGACCAGGCTGCCGACGCCGTTGCCGAGCCCGTAGCGGATGCGGATGCCCAGGCCGTGCCGCAGGCCGGTCCGGCTGCCGAGCCCGCCGTGGAGGCTGCCGCCTCCGCGCCGGAGGCCGCACAGACTGCGCCGGTCGACACTTCCGCTGCCGTCCCGGTCGAAGCGGGCACCGAGTCCGGTTCCGCCCCGGTCGCGCAGCCGGTCGATGCTCCGCAGCCCGAGCAAGCCGCCGTCGCCGGCACGCCCGCCGCCGAGACCGTCGTCCCGGCGGGCGAACCGTCCGCGCCGGTGGATGTGCCCGCTGTCGCCCCGCAGCCTGAGCAGGCCGCCACCGCTGCCGAGGCGGGGACCGAGTCCGGTTCCGCCCCGGTCGCGCAGCCGGTCGATGCTCCGCAGCCCGAGCAAGCCGCCGAGCCCGGCACGCCCGCCGCCGAGACCGTCGTCCCGGCGGGCGAACCGTCCGCGCCGGTGGATGTGCCCGCTGCTGCCCCGCAGCCTGAGCAGGCCGCCACCGCTGCCGAGGCCGAGGCGGGGACCGAGTCCGGTCCTGCCCCGGTCGCGCAGCCGGCCGACGCTCCCCAGCCCGAGCAGGCCCCTGTTCCCGCCGTTGCCGCCACCGAGCCGGTCGCTCCCGCCGGTGAACCGTCCGCGCCGGTCGATGTGCCCGCTGCTGCCCTGGAGCCCGAGCAGGCCGCCACCGCCGCCGAGGCCCAGGCGGGGGCCGAGTCAGGC
>NZ_JBAMDC010000730.1:0-1426 GCF_036961605.1 Streptomyces sp. KLMMK | reverse complement strand
GTCAGCCGACGGAGCCTTCCATCTGCAGCTCGATCAGCCGGTTGAGCTCCAGCGCGTACTCCATGGGCAGCTCGCGGGCGATCGGCTCGACGAAGCCGCGCACGATCATCGCCATCGCCTCGTCCTCGGAGAGACCGCGGCTCATCAGGTAGAAGAGCTGGTCGTCGCTCACCTTGGAGACGGTCGCCTCGTGGCCCATGGAGACGTCGTCCTCGCGGACGTCGACGTAGGGGTAGGTGTCCGAGCGGGAGATGGTGTCCACGAGCAGGGCGTCGCAGAGCACGTTCGACTTGGAGCCGTGGGCGCCCTCGCCGATCTCGATCAGACCGCGGTAGGAGGTGCGGCCACCGCCTCGCGCCACCGACTTGGAGACGATGTTGGAGGAGGTGTTCGGCGCCATGTGGACCATCTTGGCGCCGGCGTCCTGGTGCTGGCCCTGGCCGGAGAAGGCGATGGAGAGCGTCTCGCCCTTGGCGTGCTCGCCCATCAGGTAGACGGCCGGGTACTTCATCGTCACCTTGGAGCCGATGTTGCCGTCGACCCACTCCATGGTCGCGCCCTCGTAGGCCACGGCGCGCTTGGTGACCAGGTTGTAGACGTTGTTCGACCAGTTCTGGATGGTCGTGTAGCGGCAGCGGCCGCCCTTCTTGACGATGATCTCCACGACGGCGCTGTGCAGCGAGTCCGAGGAGTAGATCGGGGCGGTGCAGCCCTCGACGTAGTGGACGTAGGCGTCCTCGTCGACGATGATCAGCGTCCGCTCGAACTGGCCCATGTTCTCCGTGTTGATACGGAAGTAGGCCTGCAGCGGGATGTCGACGTGGACACCCTTCGGGACGTAGATGAAGGAGCCGCCGGACCACACGGCGGAGTTCAGCGAGGCGAACTTGTTGTCGCCGACCGGGATGACCGTGCCGAAGTACTCCTGGAAGAGCTCGGGGTGCTCCTTCAGGGCCGTGTCGGTGTCCAGGAAGATGACACCCTGCTCCTCCAGGTCCTCGCGGATCTGGTGGTAGACGACCTCCGACTCGTACTGCGCGGCGACACCGGCGACCAGGCGCTGCTTCTCGGCCTCCGGGATGCCCAGCTTGTCGTAGGTGTTCTTGATGTCCTCGGGCAGGTCCTCCCAGGTGGCGGCCTGCTTCTCCGTGGAACGGACGAAGTACTTGATGTTGTCGAAGTCGATGCCGGACAGGTCGGAGCCCCAGGTCGGCATGGGCTTCTTGTCGAAGAGCTTCAGGCCCTTCAGGCGCAGCTTGAGCATCCACTCCGGCTCGGACTTCTTGGCCGAGATGTCGCGGACGACCGCCTCGGAGAGGCCGCGCTTGGCGGCGGCACCGGCCACGTCGGAGTCGGCCCAGCCGTATTCGTACGTGCCCAGGCCTTCGAGCTCAGGGTGGGCAGTCTCCGTGGGGAGAGTCATGCG
>NZ_JBAMDC010000073.1:0-22521 GCF_036961605.1 Streptomyces sp. KLMMK | reverse complement strand
ACCGTTGCCCGGCGGCAAGAGCGCCGGCCATTCGCAGCCCCACCGACGGGCCGCCCGTCCCACTGGCCGCAGGCCGGAAAAACCCGCCGCAACGGCGACCAATCACAACGGCGTCGCGGCCCGGCGGTGCCGTACGCGCCCCCACCGCGCCGGCACCGCAGAAAGCCCCGCACCGCAATCCCTCCTAAGGAGACCCCCATGGCCACGCCGACCGCCCCCGTATCCCCGCCGCCCCCGCCGCGCACACCCGCCGCGCCGGTGTGGCCCGCTTCCACGCGGGACGTGCCGGGCGGCGGCGGGCTCGCCGTGGGCGGGGTGCCGCTGGGCGAGATCGCCGACCGGTTCGGTACGCCCGTGTACGTCATGGACGAGGACGAGGTCCGGGCCCGCGCCCGGGCCTGGCGCACGGCTCTCCCCGGCGCCGACGTCGCCTACGCCGGCAAGGCGTTCCTCTCCCGCGCGATGATCCGCTGGATCGAGGCGGAGGGGCTGAGCCTGGACGTCTGCTCCGCCGGCGAGCTGGAGCTGGCCGCGCACAGCGGCTTCCCCGCCGAGCGGATCGTGCTGCACGGCAACGCCAAGAGCCCCGACGACGTGCGGGCCGCCCTGCGTCTGGGCGTGGGCCGGATCGTCATCGACGGCACGGGCGAGATCGCCCGGCTCGCCGCCCTCGTACCGCCGGGCGCCCGCCAGCGGGTGCTGCTGCGGGTCGTGCCGGGCGTGTCCGCGGGGGCGCACGCGGCCGTGCGGACGGGGGTGGAGGGCCAGAAGTTCGGCGTGCCGGTCGCCAACGGCGAGGCCGAGGAGGCGGTGGAGCGGCTGCTCTGCCAGCCACGGCTGGAGCTGGCGGGCCTGCACTGCCACCTCGGCTCGCAGATCGCGGGCCTGGGCCCGTACGTGACTGCCGTGCGCCGGCTCGTCCCGCTGCTGGCCCGCATCCGCGACCGGCACGGGGTGACCTTCCCCGAGCTGGACCTCGGCGGCGGCTTCGCCATCGCCTACCGCGAGGGCGACCCGGCCGTGGACCCGGGCACGTACGCCGATCGGATCGGATCCGAACTGGATCTGCAGTGCGCCCGGTTCGGGCTCCCGCGGCCGCGGCTGACCGTGGAGCCCGGCCGGTGGATAGCGGGCCCGGCGGGCGTCGCGCTCTACCGGGTGCTGTCGGTGAAGACCACGGCCGGCCGGACGTTCGTGGCCGTCGACGGCGGCATGAGCGACAACCCGCGCCCGGCGCTGTACGGGGTCCGCTACACGGTCCGCCTGGCCGGGCGCGCATCGGCGGCGCCCGGCCGCACGGTGACGGTGGTGGGGCGGCACTGCGAGGCGGGTGACGTGCTCGCCGAGGACGTGGAGCTGCCCGGCGACCTGCGGCCGGGCGACGTGCTGGCGGTGCCGGCGGCGGGCGCGTACCACTTGTCGATGGCCTCGGCGTACAACCTGGTCGGCCGGCCGCCGGTGGCCGCGGTGACGGGGGGCCGAGCCCGGCTTCTCGTACGCCGCGAGACGCTGGACGACCTGCGCAGCCGGGACGTCGGCGAGTAGGGCGAGCGGGACGAGCGGGGGCGACCGGAGGGAGCCGGGGCCGGGGCTGTCAGGCGACCGGAAGGATGCGCAGATCGTGCGCCGTGCCCGGCGCCGCCATCGCCAGGACGCGGGCGGCCTCCTCCTCCAGCCCGGCCCGGTCCGCCGGACGGATCTCCTCGAAGGGCTCGACCACGAGCGTCGTGGTCTCGGGGA
Organism: Streptomyces sp. KLMMK; assembly: GCF_036961605.1. Lineage (NCBI taxonomy): Bacteria > Bacillati > Actinomycetota > Actinomycetes > Kitasatosporales > Streptomycetaceae > Streptomyces > Streptomyces sp. KLMMK. The sequence goes on along the minus strand of NZ_JBAMDC010000073.1, from coordinate 20,781 downwards.
CGGCCCGGTCGAGGCGCCACGCGGCGCGGATGAACCCGTCGAGGACGACCGTGGGCACGGCCCGGTTGACGCGCCAGACACGGCGCAGGTGCGCGGGGTCGACGATGCGGGCGCGGTCGGCGTGGGAGAGGAAGATGTTGTCGAACTCGGGCAGGAAGCGCACCGGCGCCGGCGTGCCGGGGCCGGGCAGCGGGGCGTCGGGCAGGTCGAGGAGCTCGGTGCCGTTCTCGTCGCGGAAGGTGCGCAGGCCGGGGCGGAGCCCGTCGACGACGCCGCGCAGCCCGGTCAGGCCGCACCACTTCTGCATGTCCTTGACGGAGGCGGGGCCGAAGGCGGCGAGGTAGCGCAGGAGGGTGGCGCCGAGGTCGGGCGCGGGGGCGGAGGCGGGGCGGTCGCCGAGCCAGTGGTCGGCGGTGGTGTGGGCGGCGGGCCCGCTGCGGCCCCACAGCCCGCGCGGGGGCACCTGGACGAGCGGCAGCAGCGTGCGGGCCGCCATCGCCAGGTCCTGAGGGGCATGATCCGGCCACACCTGGCCGAGCGCCAGGCCGAGGTGGTGGAAGGTGTACGGGCGCTCGGCGACGAGCCGGGCGGCGTACGCTGCGACGGGCTCGAGGTCGAGGTCACCCAGGCGCTTGCCGTGGTTGCCCTGGAACGCGCGCTCCTGCACGACCTGGAAGAGGCTGCGCAGGGCCCGGCAGTCGCGGGCGCTGACCAGGTGGATCGTCGAGCGCATCACGGGCATGCGGACGGCCGCGCGGGAGTCGAGCAGGCCGGAGAGCTCCTGGGGGTCGAAGCCGTCGAGGCGGGCGGCGAGCGCGTAGTACGGGTCCTGGGGCGACTGCGCCTGGAGTCCGACCAGGTGTTCCACGGCGTCCAGGACCGGCAGCGCGGTGCGGCGCAGCAGCAGCTGGCGCTCCAGGAGAGCCCGATTGAGGGCTCGGACGGTCATGATCGGGGACCCGCTGGTTGTCATGTGATCAAGCTAGGCCGTGTTACAGACAGATCCGGTCGTGAACCGCACCGCGCGACCGAATTCAGCATGTATATCCTGTGCCTGGTTCCGCGAACAGCGAGAGGGAGTGCACCCGTGTCCGAAAACCCTCCGCGCAGCAGGCGCCCAGCGCCCCGGAAGCACCCCCGGCTCCGCCCGGCGAACGGCCGCACGGCCGGTCGTACGGACGCCCCCGCCGCCGCGCCCCCGCCCCCGCCTGCGGCCGGGCCCACGAACGGCGCGGGCAGCATCGTCCACGCCGCGGTCTACCGCGACGGCCGCCGCACCGCCACCCCGGACTCGCTGGCGGACACCTACCGCCGGCTGCGCGAGCAGCCCGACTGCATGGCCTGGATCGGCCTGCTCCGCCCCACCGAGGAGGAACTCCTCTCCCTCGCCGAGGAGTTCGACCTCCACGAGCTCGCCGTCGAGGACGCCCTGGAGGCCCACCAGCGCCCCAAGCTGGAGCGCTACGGCGACACCCTCTTCGTCGTCCTGCGCGCCGCGCGCTACCTGGACGCCCCCGAGGAGGTCGACTTCGGCGAACTGCACGTCTTCGTCGGCCCCGACTTCGTAATCACCGTCCGCCACGGCGCGGCCCCGGACCTCTCCGCCGTCCGCCGCCGCATGGAGACCACCCCGGAGCTGCTGGCGCTCGGCCCCGAGGCGGTGCTGTACGCGATCCTCGACGCCGTGGTCGACGGCTACGCCCCCGTCGTCGCGGGCGTGCAGAACGATATCGACGAGATCGAGACCGAGGTCTTCAGCGGCGACCCCGCCGTCTCCCGCCGCATCTACGAACTCGCCCGCGAAATGGTCGAGTTCCAGCGCGCCACCCGCCCCCTGGTCGGCATGCTCCACGGCCTCATGGCCGGCTTCGCCAAATACGGCACCGACGACGAACTCCAGCGCTACCTCCGCGACGTCGCCGACCACGTCACCCACACCAGCGAACGCGTCGACGGCTTCCGCTCGGCCCTGGCGGACATCCTCGCCGTCAACGCCACCCTCGTCACCCAGCAGCAGAACGCCGAGATGCGCGCACTGGCGGAGGCGGGCTTCGAACAGAACGAGGAGATCAAGAAGATCTCGTCCTGGGCGGCCATCCTCTTCGCCCCGACCCTGGTCGGCACGATCTACGGCATGAACTTCGACTACATGCCGGAGCTGCACTGGGCATTCGGCTACCCCTTCGCGATCCTGCTGATGGCGGCGGTGTGCACGAGCCTGTACTTCATCTTCAAGCGGCGGGACTGGCTGTAGGCAGCACCTCGACCCATTGATCAACCTGGCCCCCGCGCGCGCTGCGTCACTCCGCGGCGAAAATCTTGGCGCGCGGGGCCGACGGAACCGGGTAACGTCTTTGTCATGTTCTTCCAGACGCCGATTTACGAGTGAGAGCGTGACGGGCCCCTGCTGACGCCCTTCGACGTCGTCGCCGCGCCCGTCCCCCACCGATGAATCCGTAGACCACTTCACATCACCACCGGGAGAACCCGTGACCGACAGCAAGAACATCAACAACCCCATAGGCCAGGGCGGCGGCCAGCGCAAGAAGCTGTCCCGCGCCGAGCGGCAGAACAACGGTCCGCACCGCAACCGCGACCGCCAGGGTGCCGCCGACCAGAAGGCCGAGCTGGTACGCAAGATGCGCGAGAAGACACGCGCAGCCGAGGCCGCCGCGCAGCCGAGCAACGACACCGCCCGGAGCTGACGCACCGCCGCCGCAGGGCGGCACCGCACGGGACAGGGCCCGGACCGCGACGCGCGGTCCGGGCCCTGCCGCAGTACCGGGGTTCTGCCGCCGCCCCGCGCACGGCCGGTCCCACCCCCAGCTCTCGGCCGACCACCCAGGGCAGCCGCAGGTTCAGAGCCCCGTCAGCGCCACCACCAGCGCGTCCCCGTACCCGGCCCGGGCGACACCGCCAGGAAGAGCGTGCTGAGCGTCGCCACCCCTACGGCCAGCGAGGACTGCTGCGCGATCACCATCGCCCCGCTGCTAAACCCGCCCGGCCCGCCGAAGCACACGATCCGCAGCAGCTTCGGGAGCTGGAGGCCCTGGCCCAGCCCGGCGGGCAGCAGGCTGAAGGAGGTGCCCGAACCCCGGATCCGGCCAGCCGCACCGGGCGGTTGACTGCGGAACTCAGATGCGACCGTGAGACCGTCGCCGCCCTACGGCCATCCCGTGGAGGCAGACCAGCGGTTCGTCCAGCTTCGGCGAGGCCGGTCAAGCCCGGTGCAACAGGACAAGGCCCTCAGGTACGCACTCGGGCACCGTGCCGAGCACCGCGTCAATGGCCGAACGGCCCTTGCCGCCGGCCTCCGGCATGAAGTGGGATGTCGTCACGCGCCGTCGTGAAGCTGGGATCTATCGACGCCAAGCTATCCAGGTCGTACAAGCTCTCCAGGAAGTCGATCTCGTCAAGCCGTCCCCACCAGGGGCCGCCCTTGCCGCGCAGATAGTCAAAGATGCTGCGTCGCGTCACCGGCGTGATCCTCGGCGTGCTACGCGGCGCCGGGGAAGGTTCGGGCTGAGCCATACACCCGGGATGGGCGTTCTTCGGGTCACTACAGGGGCTGTTGGAGATTCTTGAACCTCATGACTTCAGCGGGTGACGCCCTTCGTCCCCTACACAGGGAGCCCACTCGCCAGATCCAGTCGGCGGGGAGCACAGCAGTCGGGATCGTCGCCACCATGGACCGTCCCCTCACCACGACCAGTGACCGATCGGGGTGAAGCCAGCCAACACCATGGAAGCGCCTGGCACGGGGAAGTTAGGATCACGGCCCATGGCTGCACCCCCTCTTGAGTACATGCCGGATCACGGCAGGGCTCGGACCCTGGCCCAGCAATTACGAGCCCTCCGGGAGGCAAAAGGCTGGAGCCGTGAGCGGCTGGCGAAGGAGGCCGGCGTCCAGCCGAGAACCCTCGCCCGAGTAGAGAGCGGCGGCGCGATCCAGCCAGGTTTCTTCACGATCGGTGCCCTGGCCGCAGCCTTGGAAACATCCCTGGACGACCTCTTCTGCCCATCCAGACCCACACCTGGGCTGTGGTCCGCCGGCTACGAAGGCCGGGACATCGATTCCTTCGTCGCCTCCCTCGTCGAGAGCCGGATCGACGTGGTGGACGATGTGCGGCTGACCCCGATCAGCCGCAAGCCGGGCTTCAGTAAGACCCGCCTCGGACAAGCACTCACCGAGGCCGGCATCGAGTACATCCACCTCCGTGCCCTGGGGAACCCCAAGGACAACAGGGCGCCCTTCTGGGATGGCCGCCTCAGCGTGGGCCGAGCCCGCTTTCCGGCTGCTGGCCGAGGAAGCCCAGTTCTCCAAGTACTCGGTCGTCGAACTCGAGGTCCGGACACATCAGGGCGACAGTCGCCCAGAGAGCCTGCGTCCGAACCTCGACACACTCAAGGTGCTCGACCGGATACCGCCCTCCGACGGCTGGCGACAGCGGTACGCACACGTCGAGCCACTGGTCGCACCCTCACTGTGCGCCATCAAGCGATACCAGGAGACGAACCGGACCTCGCTCGGCCTCTTCCGCCCGGCTGAAATCACAGGCTTCCGACTCGCCCCCGCGGAGCCCTGGCCCGCCTCCAAAGCCGCCATGGCCGATCAGATGGACCTCCTGGACCAGGACCTCCGTCGCCTGGAGTGGGTACCCCTGGAGTTCCGATACACCTTCCGCTGCGCGGACCACAACTGCCCTGGCCACGACATGGCCCTCAGGGACTGGGAGGCCGGCGAGTCCTACCGGAAGTTCCTGCGCAAGTACGGTGAGGCCGGCGTCCGCGAGAAACTACGTGAGCGCTGGTACGAGCGCATGGTCACCCCAAACCGCGCCGTACACCTCTTCGTCGGCAACATCGCCGCCCATCCCAAGACGTTCATGCTGCTCGGCCTCTTCTACCCCAACGATCGGTGGTCGCGCGCGGCATTCAGGAAGGCTTGTTCTCCCTGTGAACGAGCCGCCGCACTCGACCGCAAGCACCGCCGAGCAAACAGCGGCCCACCTTCACCTGCCCCGCCAGCCATTACGTCGCGTAGCCTGTCATGGCACGCCGATCACGGGGCGATCTCCCTTCAGAAGCAGCCCCCTCTGGGGAGAATCTGGGGAGAATGACGCCCCCTTGGGGAGCGGCTGGGGAGGATCGGCCGCATCAGTGGGTAGCACGGCGAAAGGACCGGAAAGAGGGAGCGCTGCAGGTCAGAGCGCCCACTCAATCGTTTTCCGGAGGTCAACGCCCCGAGGGCGACGAACTCAAGTAGATCTCCTCGTGGGCCGCTATCCGGTTTCTCACCCACGCAGGTGGAAACCACCTACGGCATGAACTTCGAATGTTCAAGCGCCGCGACTGCCTCTGAGGCTTCGGTGACTTTCCTCCGGCCCCTACCTCTGGAGGCCGGGCTCGTTTTCTACATGCCGAGTGAGTGACTCGATGAAGTTGCGGAATGAAAGAGCGGGGTCCGGTTGACTGATGGGCAGCTCGGGATCCTTGGGCGCGAGAACAAAGCAGGCGGCATCATAGAGCCCATCCTCGACAAGCCGCTTACACAGCACCTGATAACGATCTGCGTAAGAAGGGTTCCCCTTGAAGGCCTTGTCGACCTCGAACCTAGGATTGAATGCCTTGTGTGAATTCTTCGTTGAGCCAGGCGCGTCCTCGAGGAGGAATACATAGCCCAGCCAGGGGCGAGCCTCACCGAGAAGCCCACTGTTGATGGCACGCCGCGTGTCAACAGCACTGCCAATCGCTTCTTCGGTTCTGTTATTGAAGTTATTCCCGAATGACCCCGACTGCGATTTGAATTCAATGGCGGCGATCAATTGATCACCTTCCTTCACCACAAGGTCCCACTGCTTCGTCGGTCGATAATAGCCGGGCAACTCCGCCTTCTTCCCCAACCAGACGGAAGACTCAGGGAATCCCAATTTCTCCACGAAGTGATGGACAACGAGCCGAGTCAAAGCGTCAAGGTGGGCACCGCCAGTGACGGACCCACGCGTACCCGCATCCTGCGAGCCGTTCGCGATTTGCTTGGCGGCTTGCCGGTCACGCACCTCCCAGAACCCGCGAACCGCTGCCTCAAACTGCTCTTCCATGGTGCCCCCCCTAGGCCTATTCATGGGACGAGTCAAACTTCGAAGGCAAGCGACGCGCCTGTATCACAGCTTGCCGGTCGATGCCCATCACTAGATTACGGGATCCCGAGCCTCCGAACCGGCAAGGGGTAGACAAGAGTCAGTTAGCCCCATCTAGGCGACTTGACACCTTTTTCTAGAATTTCCCAAATAGCCCCCTTGAGGCGCCCGGGGGATAGCTATCCACTTCCCCACTCAGAGGCCGTCAGTCCGGAATTCTCTTGATCCCGTAGACCCTCAGGGCAGCCTCGGTAGCAGACTCCACATCACGGCGATCGAACGCCATGGCCAATGCGACTGCATCCGCTTCACTGACTGCACTCGGATATGGGACACGGATACGCCTGAGATATTGAGCCTGAAAACGCAACGTTCCGCCCCTCATCCTGACGGCATATGCTTCAACAAACATCTGCGCCACTCGCGACAACAGAAGACCGCCGAGGACCTTCATGTCCCAAGCGTCTGATACCACATAATAGAGATTGTGGTGAGGATAGAAACCACCCTCATCCAAAACAGGGTGAATAGTAAGCTTCATGTCGGGAAGAAGAAGCTTGGGGCGGCCGGCCAATTCGGCGTCAACCTTGTCGATGGTCTTATACCAACGCTCAGGCTGACGTTTGGCAACGTAACGGCCACCTAGAACTTCTCGGTGTCGATCAAAGTAAGCCTTCAGCTTTGGGTATGCCTCAAGATCAACGAGCTCACCCGAGCGATCCCAAGGGTTGACGAGGTAGGTTCCCTGCCAATCCATGTGGCCACTTTTCGCGTCCTTCACCATCGCCATACGGAGGAGCCGATCCCCCTCTACGACACTCTCGTCCTTCGTGAGAAACACAGCATCCGCTCCGGTTGCTACCCCAATACCAACCTTGGTCTGGGTTTCCTCAAGGACGGGAAATCTATCGTTGAGGTCTTCCAAAAGCGCCAGGCGGGCTGGACTGCCTGACGGCCACGAGTCCTCAGCCGAGAACCAGTGCGGTAGGCGGGCCGCCTTGTAGCTGGAGGTGACCACTCCCTCTGGACCGGAGTTACGAGCCCAGCAAAGCAGATCGTCAGCCTGGCCGGGACCGAAAGACTTATTGGTCTCGACAGCGACGGTGCGGCTCTGCTCGTGATTCCGCAGGACAGTAACGGCCGGATATGCCGAAACCTGCTCCTCGAAAGCATCAACATCGTGCATCGTCGCCACAAATTCCATGCTGTACTTCTCGGCGACGATCCTTCGTAGCTCCCTGCCGTACTGATTCCTCATCCAGCGGTCGGCGCAAATAAACCCGAGCCTGCCATCCGGAACGAGAGACCGAAGGCCACGCTCAAAGAATCCGATGTAGATATCAGATCGGCCAATCATGGACGGGTGACTGCTTCTATAGAGCTTCATCCGACCGTCCGGGACGTCTTCCAGGCGGATGTAGGGAGGATTTCCAACAACAAAATCTGCCCGGCACTCCTCGTCAAGAAGGTAATCGCCTTGACGGATCCAGAGACGGACGAGTTCTTCAACCCGGGATCGCTCCCAACCGTCTTCAACCAGGGCATCGGCGACAGCAACCCTGCTGGATTTCACATTGCGACCCAAGAGGTCCCGAGCGTAGATTCCCTGCTCCGGCAACTCGCGCCCATGTTTACGACATGCAGCACTAAGGCGCTCCGCGATACCCAAGAGGAAGGCGCCAGTGCCGCACGCGGGGTCGACGATCTTCATTTGGTCAAGTTCACGGTCAGGGGTGTATTCGACCAAATTCAAAATCAAGTCGACGACCCATCGACGGGTGTAAACTTCGCCGTTCTCTACAGCCTGAGCAGGAATGGCATCGGTATCGGCACTGATCGGAGCGAGGGGAGACACAGAGGTCAGCCTAGCGCTCGAACGAGCTTGGTCGTCTCGGGCTGGCCGTTTCCGGGCGATCCAACACCCCTGGCAGGCGCCACCCACAGCCGTCAGCCGCAGGATTGCGAAGTTAAGGATGCAGAGTCACTCAGAGCGGGACAACACCGATCGGTTTCAAGAGTGTCTCGGTCAAAGCAAGGGTGACAGGCCGGGCCAATATCGCGCCAGGGGGTCAGCCCAGCTGCCGTCTGGCCAGTTCGTGGAAGGGGCCTGTCGGGTCGGACAGGAGGGTGGACGGGGGGCCCTGTTGGGTTATGCGGCCTTCCGACATGACGATGACGCGGTCGGCGTCCATGACCGTGGACAGGCGGTGGGCGATCACGATGCGTGTGGATCGCAGGGCGCGGGTGGATTCGATGACCACGCGCTGGGCCTCGTTGTCCAGGGCGCTCGTGGCCTCGTCCAGGAAGAGGATGCGGGGCTTGCGGATGAGGGCCTGGGCGATCATGAGGCGCTGGCGCTGGCCGCCGGAGACGGTGCCGCCGCCGTCGGAGAGCATGGTGTGCATGCCCATGGGCATCGCCTTGATGTCCTCGGCGAGGCCCGCCATCGCGGCGGCCTCCCAGGCCTCTTCGAGGGTGAAGTCGCCGGCGCCTCGGATGCAGTCGAGGATCGGGCCGGAGAAGGGCTGGGCGTGCTGGAGGACGACGCCGCACTGGCGGCGGACGGCCGGCCGGTCGAGGGCGGCGAGGTCCTGGCCGTCGTAGAGGACGCTGCCGGAGGCGGGCTTGTCGAAGCCGATGAGCAGGCGCATGAGGGTCGACTTCCCGCAGCCGCTGGCGCCGACGACGGCGACGAACTCGCCCGGGCGCACGTCGAGGGTGACGTCGTCGAGGACGAGCGGGCCGTCCGCGCTGTAGCGGTAGGACAGGCTTCTGGCTGCTATGGCGCCGCTCAGTTCGCCCGGTTGGACGCTCGCGCCGCGGGCCTCCACCTCGGCCCGGAGGATCGGCCTGACCTGTTCGAACATCGGCTGGACGGCGGCGGCCGACAGGAGGGCGCCGGTCAGCTGGGTCACGGAGGACAGCAGCATCGTCACGGCGGTGCTGAAGGTGAGGAAGTCCCCGGCGGACATGCTGCCCCGGGCCGGGCCCGCCAGGAGCATGAACATCACGAGCGTGCACAGGGGCAGGCAGACCGCGTTGAGCACGGTGACGACGTTCTTGAGCCGGCCGATGCGCTGCTGCAGCTCGCGGGTGCGGGCGAACTCCCGTGCCCAGGCGGCGTAGGCGAAGCTCTCGGCCGCGGCCACGCGCAGCTTCGGCAGTCCCCGCAGGGTCTGGAAGGCCTGGTTGTTGAGCTTGTTGCTCAGCTTGATCAGCTGCCGCTGCCAGCGCAGCTGCCACAGCCCCAGGCCCAGGAAGACCACCGCGATGACGGTGAGCATGGCGACGGCGGCCAGCGCCAGCGGCACGCTGTAGACGAGCAGCAGGACGAGGTTCATGGTGCCGACGGTGGCCGCCTGCAGGACGACCGGGCCGATGCCGGACAGCGTCCGGCGGACGGCGCTGACGCCCATGGCCGCACCGGCCAGTTCGCCGGTGGAGCGGCCGGTGAAGAACGTCGTCGGCAGCCTCAGCAGCCGGTCCCAGACGGCCGGCTGCAGGGTGGCCTCGATGCGGCCTTCCATGCGCAGGACGGAGACGTTCTGCAGCAGCATGAAGACCGCCGAGACGACGCTCGTGACGACGAGCGCCAGAGCGGTCTGCACGATGAGGCCGGTCTCGGCGGCGGGTACGTACGTGCCGAGCACCCGCCCCGTGGCGACGGGCACGAGCGCGCCCAGGCCGACGGCGACCAGGCTGCCCAGCAGAATGCCGCGCAGGTCCCTGCCCGTGCCGCGCACGCTGAAGCGCACCAGCCCCAGCGGCCCCAACGGGACGTCCGGCAGCGGACGGTAGAACATGACCGCCCGCGGCTCGAAGGAGGACTCGGCGCCCTTCCCCACGCGCTCCCGCCTGCCGGTCGCCGGGTCCACCGCCTCGTAGCGGCCGCGCCGCCACAGCAGGGCGACCGGTGCCCCGTCCGCCGCGCGCCGGGCCACCAGGGGACCACCGTCCTCCTGCCACCAGCGGCCGCTCAGACTGACGGTACGGGTGCGGATCCGGGAGGCGAGCGCGATGCGTTCGACGGGGTCCGTCCGGCCCGGCGAGGCCGCGCCGGGCTCGGACAGGGCGATGCCCGCCGCCCCGGCCACCAGCCGGCACACCTCGAACGCCGCGCTGTCGTCGCCGCCCCCGCGCCCGCCGCGGGACCTCCTGCCGGAGCGGCCGATGGAGGCGAGCAGCACCTGGTCCGCCTGGGTGCGGGCGGCCTCGCCCGCCTCGATGCCGGCGGCCGTACGGTCCTCGTGGGCACGCTCCAGCTGCTCGATCCACCGGTCGAGGGCGTACAGCAGGCGGTACTGCTGGTCGACCATGCCCTGCCACATCGCCGCGTCGACGAGGAGGCTCCCCGCGGCGTACCCCTCGTACGCGGCGCCGTACTGAACGCTGCCCGGGGCGATCTGCATCCACAGGACGTCGTCGTCGGCACCGCTGCGCCCGGCGCGGGCCCTGCCGCTCCCCAGCGGCTCGTTCCCCAGCGGCTTGTTCTCCGGCGGCTCGTTCTCCAGCGACGTGTTCTCCAGCGACGTGTTCTCCAGCGGCGCCTGGTACAGCACGTGCAGGCCGCGGCCGACGCCCAGGGCGAACGCGCCCTCCAGGGGGCTCAGCGCCCCTTCGGCAGCGCCGTACATGCCGTTGCCGTACGACGGGTCGCCGCCGTACGCGTACAGCTCCCCCAGCTCGATGCGGCGCAGCCGGCAGCCCTGCCGCGGGCGGCCGGTCAGCGTGTGCGCGGGGCCCTCGGCCGGGCCCAGCAGCAGCGTGCCCGGCTCCAGCCGGCCCAGGAAGTGCCAGTGGCCCGCCTGTGCGACGTCGACGGCGAACAGGTCCAGCTCGCCGTCCTCGACGAGCCACAGCACGTGCGGGCCCTCCAGCGACAGGCTGCGCAGGCCCGTGCAGTCGACCGGCGTCCCCAGCCCGCCCATGGCGGCCACGACGGGATCGGCCACGACGGGTTCGGCGGCAAAGGCACCGGCTGCAGGACCGGCTGCGGGACCAGCGGCGGCACCAGCGGCGACCGGGGCGTAGGGGTACGGGGTCGTCACCTCAGTGCTCCTTGACCAGTTCCGCGTACGCGCCCTGCACGGCCGCCAGGTACTCGTGCCGCCCGCGTTGCACGACCGTGCCCCGGTCGAGCACGACGATCTCGTCGCTGTCGCGCACGGTGCTCAGCCGGTGGGCGATGACGACGCAGGCGCAGCCGCGGCGCCGCAGGTTGTCCATGACGGTCTGCTCGGTGACGGCGTCCAGGGCGCTGGTCACCTCGTCCAGGACCATGACGCTGGGGCGGCGCACCAGCGCCCGGGCGATCTCCAGGCGCTGGCGCTGGCCGCCGGAGAAGTTGCGGCCGTCCTGCTCGACGCGGCTGTGGATGCCGCCGGGGCGGCGCGCGACGACGTCGTGGACGGCGGCGTCCTCCAGGGCGGCGACGACGGCCTCGTCCGGGATCGACGGGTCCCACAGGGCGACGTTGTCGCGCACGGTGCCCTCGAAGAGGAAGACGTCCTGGTCGACGAAGGAGACGGAGGCGGCCAGTGCGCCGCGCGGGATGTCCTCCAGGCGCATTCCGTCGATGCGGATGGCGCCCTCCCAGGGGGCGTAGAGGCCGGATATGAGCCGGGAGACGGTGGACTTGCCGCTGCCGGAGCCGCCGACGAGCGCGATCTGCTGCCCGGGGCCGACCGAGAGGGAGAAGTCCTTCAGCAGCGGGGCGTCGAGGGGGCTGTAGCCGAAGGTGACGCCCTCCAGCTCCACGTGGCCCTTGAGGCGGCGGGTGCCGGCAGGTGCCTCGCGCCGCGAGTAGACGGGGTCGGCGGGGAAGTTCTCGACGTCCTTGAGGCGGGCGACGTCGGCCGCGAAGTCCTGGATCCGCCCGGCGACGCCGTTGAGCCGGGTGATCGGCGCGGTGAAGCCGGTGACCAGCGCCTGGAAGGCGACGAGCAGGCCGACGGAGAGGTGGCCCTCCACCGCCCGCACGCCGCCGATCATCAGGATCAGGGCGCTGTTGAGCGCGGCCAGCGCGGGCGCGACGACGGCCAGCCACGCGCTGGGCACGCCGAGCCGCTGCTGCACGTCGAGCGTGACCGCGTGCCGTCCGGCCCAGCGGCGGAAGAAGCCGTTCTCGCCGCCGGTGGCCTTCATCGTCTCGATGAGGGTCAGGCCGCTGTAGGAGGTGTTGGTGAGCCGGGCGCTCTCGGCGCGCAGCTTCTGCGTCCCGGTGGCCCGCACGCGGACCACGATGCGCATGGCCACGACGTTGAGCAGTGCGATCAGCACGCCGACGACGGTGAGCTGCGGGTCGTACGTCCACAGCAGCACCGCGTAGAGGAGCACGACGACCGCGTCCACGCCGGCCGCGGCGAGGTCGCGCGCCAGGGTCTCGGCGACCGCGTCGTTGGACTGCAGGCGCTGGACGAGGTCGGCGGGGTTGCGCTGGGAGTAGAAGGTGACGGGGAGCCGGAGCAGGTGCCGCAGGAAGCGGGCGCTGCCCAGGGTGGAGGAGATGATGCGCCCGCGCAGCAGATTGGCCTGCTGCAGCGCGGTGAGCGTCGCGGTGAGCACCAGGGCGCCCGCCATGGACGCGAAGAGCACGCCCAGCAGGGACGTCCTGCCGCCGATCAGGAACGTGTCGATGTACGTGCGGCTGAGCGCGGGCACCGCCGCGCCGACGACCACCAGCAGGAGGCTGGAGATCACGGCGGCGAGCAGGGTGCCGGAGGTGCCGCGCAGGCGGGCGGGCAGGGCGCCGGCGACGCCCGGCCTGCGGCCGGTGCGGCGGAAGTCGTCGCCGGGTTCGAAGGTGAGGACGACGCCGGTGAAGGCGTCGTCGAACTCCTCCATGGGGACGAACCGCCGCCCCTTGGCGGGGTCGTTGACGTACACGCCCCGGCGGCCGAAGCGGCGGCCCGTGCCGTCGTAGACGACGTAGTGGTTGAACTCCCAGAAGAGCACGGCCGGCGCGCGCACGCCGGCGAGCGCGCCGACGTCCATCTGCATGCCCTTGGCCTTCAGCCCGTGGCTGCGGGCGGCCTTGAGGAGGTTGCTCGCGCGGGAGCCGTCGCGCGAGACGCCGCACGCGATGCGCAGCTCCTCCAGGGGGACGAAGCGGCCGTAGTGGCCGAGCACCATGGCCAGCGCGGCGGCGCCGCACTCCACCGCCTCCATCTGCAGCACGGTGGGGGTGCGGACGGGCCGGGGCGTACGGCCCCGGGGGGCGGGTGCGGGGGCGCGGCGGCGGCGCGGGGCGGTCACGGCAGCAGCCAGTCGACGGGCCGCTCGTCGGCGAGGTGGACGGCGGCGGTGACCGGTGTCGTGGAGTCGACGGCGTACGGGGGGCCGTCCGCCGAGGACCAGCGGTAGCCGGACCGGGCGGCGGGCGAGCGCTCCAGCCGTACGAGCACGGCGACGGGGTTGCCCTGCCGGGTGAACTGCGCGGCGAGCCGGGCGTCCCCGAGGAAGCCGCCGATCTGCGCCGGGGTCTGGGGTGCGCGGCCGACGGCCTGGACGCGGCCGCGCAGCACGCCGAACTTCTCCCGGGGGACGGACTGGACGCTCAGGTCGACCGGGGCGCCCACGGGGATCGCGCCGCCGCTCCCGCCGGGCACGTAGACCATGGCCACCAGCGGCTCGTCGGGGTTCGTCACCTTTTCCACGGTCGCGACGTCCGCGCCGGTCGCGACGACCGCGCCCGTCTTGGCGACGAGCGTCGTCACCCGCCCGCCGGCCACGGCGCGTACGGTCCGCTCGCCCCGGTCCGTGCTGATCTGCAGCAGGGGGGCGCCCGGCGCCAGCAGCTGGCCCTCGCGCGCGAGGACTCCGGTGACCTGCCCCGCGTACGGGCTCTGCAGCAGATAGCTGCCCTCGGCCCGGGTGAGAATGCCGGGTGCGGTCAGCCTGGACGACACGGTTCCGGTGAACGCCCAGAATGCCGCCGCGGCGACGACGGCGACCGTGACGGCCAGCACGAGGCGGCCCTGCGGGCGCGCGAACCTTACGGGCAGATCGAGCTCTTCGGGCGATTGCAGCTTGGAAAGCGCCTGCTGGCGGAACTGCACGGACTATTCCTTCTACTGCAGCGGTGACTCAGCCGCCGATAACCAGGTACTGAAATGCGCGGCGGAAATTCGGGCAGCCGTGAACCCCGGAACAGGGGAGGAGTTCCGGGATTCACGGGTGGCGGTTTTCTCAGAGACCGGCGACGCCGGCGCGCACGCCGACGATGCCCTCGACCTGACCGGCCACGCCCGGCACGGCCTGGACCGTCTGCAGCGAGGTCACGGTGTCCAGCACGTTGTGAACGTCGCCGGTCACGGCGCCGAGCAGGCCGCCGGAAATGCTCACACCGCCGGAAACGGCGTCCAGCTCGGCGTCGGCGATCTCACGGGTCTCGAGGTTGTCACGCATGATGGCGCACCCTTCGTTTGTGTCTGAATGTTTCTCAATTGACCGCGTCGGCCCGGCCGTGACCGGCCACCGTTCAAAGGGCCGCCGCGATGCCGCAGATATAAGCACGCGAACGGGTGACGCGGCCAACCGCATTGACGTCCGTAGGCCCATTCCGAAGGTGCGCTTTCGGATTCCTCCGCGGGATCATCACAGGTCCTTCACAAGATCGAGTAACAGATGCACGGGCACCAAGATCCGCACGGAACATAAAGGGACACACAACCATCAAGCGCGTCGGGCATAACCGGCATATCCAGGGGCGGCGCGAGGGGGCTACCCGCGGTACTCACAGAATGTGGAGATTTACTGGAACGACGTTCGGTGACGGGCGCGGCACACGGCGTGCGGGGACGTGCGGGGCCGCGCCCCTGCGCGGTCGCGGCGGCGTGAGCGGCCGTCGTCAGCGCCCCGTGAAGAAGTCCCGCACCCGGCGCCGGCCCCGGCGCTCCGCCGTGTAGTCGTCGTCCGCGTCGTCGTCGGGGCCCTGCAAGACGGTCCAGCTGACGGCCGAGACCGCAGGTTCCAGGGAGAGGCGGCTGACGGCCTCCTCCAGGAGGCTGTCGTCGCGGCGCTCCGTGGTGAGGTCGGCCGACACGGTCACCTTGCCCGGGGCCTCCGCGTCGGCGCTGTAGACCGAGCGCAGCCGGAAGCCGGGGCGGGCGACGGCCTGGACGGCGAGGGTGCGGACGTGGGCCTCCTCGGGCTCGGTGCACACGACCTCGAAGTGGTAGTCGGTGGCCACTTCCGCGCCGCCGTGCGGGCCCCGGTCGAGACCGCGCGCCAGCGGCCTCAGCAGGGTGTTGGCCCCGACCACGCCCACCGTGCCGAGCGCGGCCACCACGTACAGCCCGGTCCCGGCGAGGGCTCCGACGGCGGCCGAACACCACAGGGTCGCCGCGGTGTTGAGGCCGCGCACGCTCAGCCCGTCGCGCATGATGACGCCCGCGCCGAGGAAGCCGATGCCGGAGACGATCTGCGCGGCGACGCGGGAGCCGTCGTAGCCGGTGGTGCTGGTGGCGGAGGCGAAGCCGTACTGGGAGAGGAGGACGAAGAGGGCGGATCCGGCCGCGACCAGCGCGTTGGTGCGCAGCCCCGCCATCCGGGCCCGCCACTGGCGCTCCAGTCCGATGATCGCACCGAAGCCCAGGCCGGCCGCGATGTTGGCCGCCATGTGCCACTCGTTGACCACAACCATGATCCACCTTCCTCGTCGTATCTCTATCGGCCGGTCACAGCCAGGTGTTGAATCGCCGGACGTACCAGGTCTTGACCGCCTGGGTCAGGGCGCAGTACGCCAGCAGGATCGCGATCAGCCACGGGAAGTAGCCCATCGGCAGCGGCTCCATCGACAGCGCCGGGGCCAGCGGCGAGAACGGCAGGAAGATGCCGAACGCCATCACCACGGCGGTCATCACCATCACCGGGACCGAGGCCCGGGACCCGATGAAGGGCACCTTGCGGGTGCGGATCATGTGGACGATCAGGGTCTGGGACAGCAGGCCCTCGACGAACCACCCGGACTGGAACAGCGTCTGGCCCGCTGCGCTGTCCGCCCCGAAGACGTGCCACAGCACCAGGAAGGTGGTGATGTCGAAGACGGAGCTGATCGGGCCGATGAAGAGCATGAACCGGGCGATGCCCCTGGCGTCCCACGTGCGCGGCTCGCGCAGGTACTCCGGGTCCATGCGGTCCCAGGGCGTGGCGAGCTGCGAGACGTCGTAGGCGAGGTTCTGCACCAGCAGGTGGATCGCGAGCATCGGCTGGAAGGGGATGAAGGCGCTGGCCACCAGGACGGAGAAGACGTTCCCGAAGTTCGAGCTCGCCGTCATCTTGATGTACTTGATGGTGTTGCCGAAGGTGGTGCGGCCCTGCTCGACGCCCCGCTCCAGGACCGTCAGGTCCTTCTCCAGCAGGATGATGTCGGCCGACTCCTTGGCGATGTCGACGGCCGTGTCGACGGAGATGCCGACGTCGGCGTCGCGCAGGGCCGCGGCGTCGTTGATGCCGTCGCCCAGGAAGCCCACGGTGTGCCCCTCGGCCTGCAGCGCCCGGACGATACGGGCCTTCTGCACCGGGTTGGTCTTGGCGAAGACCGTGGTGGCGCGGACCAGGGCGCGCAGCTCCGTCTCGTCCAGGGTGTCGAGGACGGCCCCGGTCACGACCGCCCCGACGTCGATGCCGACGTCGGCGCAGACGCGCGCGGCGACGAGCTCGTTGTCGCCGGTGACGACCTTGACGGCGACGCCCTTCTCGGCGAGGGCCTGCAGGGCCGCGGCGGCGTCCGCCTTCGGCGGGTCGAGGAAGGCGAGGAAGCCGACGAGGGTCAGCCCGTCCTCGTCCGCGACGCCGTAGGTCTCCCGCTCGGCGGGCAGCGTGCGCGTGGCGACCGCCAGCACGCGCAGCCCCTGCCGGTTGTGGTCCTCGGCGGTACGGGTGACGCGGCAGCGCAGCCCGGCGTCGAGCTCGGTGCGGCGGCCGTCCTCGGCCATGTGGGTGCACAGCGCCAGGACTTCCTCGACGGCGCCCTTGGTGATGATGCGGTGTTCTGCGGCCGCGGGCTCGCCGGAAGCGGGCCCGTCCAGGTCGTTGCGCCTCAGGACCACCGACATGCGGCGGCGGGCGAAGTCGAAGGGGATCTCGTCGACCTTGGTGAAGCGGGCGTCGACGACAACCTCCTCGGCCTCGAGCACGCGGTCGATGACCGCCTGGTCCATGAGGTTGCGCAGCCCGGTCTGGAAGTGGCTGTTGAGGTAGGCGTATTCGAGGACCTCGGCGTCCTCCCTGCCGTGCACGTCGAGGTAGCGGTCGAGGACGATGCGGTCCTCGGTGAGCGTGCCGGTCTTGTCGGTGCACAGCACGTCCATGGCACCCAGGTTCTGGATGGCGTTCAGGCGCTTGACGACGACCTTGCGGCGCGCCATGGCGACGGCGCCGCGCGCGAGGTTGGTGGTGACGACCATCGGCAGCATCTCGGGCGTGAGCCCGACGGCCACGGCGACGGCGAACATGAACGCCTCGTTCCAGTCGCCCTTGGTGAAGCCGTTGACGGCGAACACCAGCGGGACCATCACGAGCATGAAGCGGATCAGCAGGAAGCCGACCTTCTTCACGCCGGCGTCGAAGCTGGTCTCGGGGCGCTCGCCGACGAGGGACCCGGCCATCGACCCGAAGTAGGTGTCCGCGCCGGTGGCGACGACCACGCCGGTGGCGGTGCCGGAGGTCACCGAGGTGCCCATCAGGCAGAGGTTGTCGGCCTCTACGGGGTCGGTGGTCGTGGACTGCCCGTAGTCGTGGCTGCGCGTGTCGGCCTTGGCGACCGGCAGCGACTCGCCCGACAGCGCGGCCTGGCCGACCATGAGGTCCTTGGCCGTGAGCAGGCGCAGGTCGGCGGGTACCAGGTCGCCCGCGGACAGGCTCACGACGTCGCCCACGACGACGCGGTCCATCGGGATCTCGACGGTGGCCGGGGCGGCGCCGTGGCCCTCGCGGCGCCGGACGGCCGTGGTCGTGGTGACGAGGGCGCGCAGGGCGGCCGCGGCGCCCGCCGAGCGGTGCTCCTGCCAGAACCGCAGCAGGCCGCTGACCAGCACCATCGCACCGATGATGGGGATCTTGGGGTCGAAGGGCTCCTCGTCGGAGACCTGCAGCCACTGCACGTACATGACCACCAGCAGGACGGCCAGGATCATGATGAAGGGGTTCCGGAAGGCCTTGGCCAGCTGGGCGTACCAGCGGGGGCCGGTGTCGTGCGCGACGACGTTGGCCCCGCCTCGCGCGAGCCGCAGCTCGGCGTCGTCCCGGCGCAGCCCGTGGGGCGTGGCGCGGGTGTCCTGCAGGACCTGCGCGGCCGGCCAGCTGCTGATCCTGGCCAGCCGGTCGCCGGCGGCGCGGGTGCGGGCCTCCAGCTCGGCGGCCTTCCGCTCACGGCGGGTGCGGCCCGGCGGAGCGAGCTTGCGGGGGGTGAGGGTGGTGTTGGTCATGGCGGAACCTTTCTCCGGGCGCGACGGCATGGCGGCATGGCCGGATGACGGCATGGCGGCATGGCGGTGCGGCCGGGCCGTGGGCACGGAAAAGTCGGTGAAGATGCAGGAATACGGGTCGCTACGGCTGCCGAAGGGCAGGAGAACGCCGCGCGGGCGACCGAAGACAAGGCCCGATAAGGGCCTGATAAAGGAAGTGCGCGCAACAGCGCCCGGGGTGCACGACCCCGTACGTCAACTCAGTGGATCAGAGCGCTGCGCAAGCAGAAACCGCACTGAAGCAAGGACTTCCCTCGGGACTCCGACTGGTCATCCCGATCACCTCCTCGCTCGTACGAACAGTGCAGGCACCGCGCGGAATACACGCCAAATGCGGCCGGAGCGGCACCTTCAGCGTCTAGCTTGCCATATGACGTCAAGCCGTCCGCAATCAGTAGGTAATACAAGGGTCAAAACCATGGAGGAGGCCGGCCCGGTGCCCGTGGCGGACCAGGCGCCGCCGCCCCTCGTCCGGCACAAGGCCGCCCGCTGGGGCGCGGGCCTGCTCCTGCTTCTGGTCAGCGGGCCGCTGCTGTGCCGCGCCTGCGACGTGGACGGCGTCACGCCGATGCCCCAACTGCTGGCGTTTCTGCCATGGTTGCTCGCTCCGGCCGCGACGGCGCTGGTCCTCTCGGCGGGCACCCGGTGGCTCGCCGGCTGTGCGTGGGCGCTGGCCGCGGTCCTCGGCACGCTGTTCTTCCTGCCCCCGTACGCGGCCGGCCGCGCACCCGTCTCAGGCCCGGTGGTGGCCCGGCTGCGCATCCTGACGGCCAATCTGGAGTTCGGCGGGGCGACCCCGGCCCTGCTGGAGGCCCTGCGGCGCGAGAAGCCGGACCTGGTCTCGGTGCAGGAGTGCGCGCCGGAGGAGTGCGCACCGGCCCTGGAGGGCGCGCAGGTGCGGGCCGCGTTCCCGTACCGGGTGATCGTCGGCGGCGGGCGGGCGCAGGGGTCGGCGCTCCTGAGCAGGTTCCCGCTGCGGCCGGACGGCGCGGTGCCGGGCACGCTGGCGATGCCGCGGGCGCTGGTGCAGCTGCCGGGGGCGCAGCTGCTGTTCCAGGTGGCGCACCCGATGCCGCCGGTGGCGGGCGGGCTGGAGCTGTGGCGGACGGAGCTGGGCCGCGTCCGCGCCATGGCCGCGGGCCGCGGCAGCGGTCCGGCCGTCATCGCGGGGGACTTCAACGCCTCTCAGGATCACGCGGCCTTCCGCTCCGTCCTGGATACGGGGATGCGCGACAGCGCGGCCGTGGTGGGCCGCTCCCGGACACCCACCTGGCCGTCGCTGACGGCGCCCCCGCTGGGCGCCCAGATCGACCACGTCCTCCTCAGCTCCGCCCTGCAGCCCGACCGGGCCCGCTTCCTGGACCTGCCGGGCACCGATCACCGGGCGCTGGTGGTGGACGCGACGCTGCACGGGTGAGGGCGGCCCCCCGGACAGCGCCGGTCAGTCCCGGGCGGCCCCGGTCGGTCCCGGACGCCCCGGTCGCCCCGGTCGTCACACGGGCGGCAGGACGTCCGGCCCGATGACGGGCGTGTCGTCGTCGTGCAGCCCGCTGCACGGGGGGTGGTGCTTGCAGAAGAAGCCGCGGCCCGTGCAGTACGGGCAGAGGTGAGCCCCCGTCATGTGACCGCCCTGGCCGGGCTGGTTCAGGTAGAGGACGGCTGCGTGGTAGTCGCCGCTCCCCCTGCACCCCTTGCAGAAGGCGTGGGGGCCGGGGCACGCCTCTTCAGGCTCACTCATATCCGTGATGATGCGCGCCTGCCGCAGGAGCCGTACCCCACTTGGGCACGACTCCTCCTTTCTGCGTACGGCCCCCGCCTTTCGTCGTACGACCGGCACGCCGAGCGCCGGAAGCCGGAAGCCGCGCTCAGCTCATCCGCAGCGCCAGGAAGAAGTCCAGCTTGTCCTCCAGGCGCGACAGGTCCCGGCCCGTCAGTTGCTCGATCCTGCCCACCCGGTAGCGCAGGGTGTTGACATGCAGATGCAGCCGCGTCGCGCACCGGGTCCAGGAGCCGTCGCAGTCGAGGAACGCCTCCAGCGTCGGGATGAGCTCGGCGCGGTGCCGGCGGTCGTAGTCGCGCAGCGGGTCCAGGAGCCGGGCCGTGAAGGCGCGGCGGACGTCGTCGGGGACGAAGGGCAGCAGCAGGACGTGCGAGGCCAGCTCCTGGTGGCCCGC
>NZ_JBAMDC010000729.1:0-1437 GCF_036961605.1 Streptomyces sp. KLMMK | reverse complement strand
GGCCTCGACGAATACCTGCGGGGACGGACATGAGTGACTCCAACGCCGTTGCCGCTGTCACCCGCGCTCTGCAGGCGGTCCTGGGCCAGGCGCTCACCGACACGGTCCCGGGTCTCCAGGTCACCTCGACAACGCCGGACGAGGCCGCGTCCGGTCAGGTCCGGGCGGCCCTGAACCTGTTCCTCTACCGGATGACGATCGACGGGTCCTGGCGCAATGCCGATCCGCCCGGGATCCGTCCGGGAGAGACCGGGCGGCCCGCCCTGCCCGTCGTCCTGCACTACCTCCTCACCCCGTACACCGACGACGACCCGCACAGCCGGGCCGCCCTGCGGATCCTCGGCGCGGCGATGGCGGCTCTGCACGACCACTGCGTCCTGGGGCCGGAGGACTACGACAAGTCGGCGGAACTCGGCGATGCCCACCTGCAGCCCGAGCCCGTACGGATCACTCCGGCGGACCTGTCCGTCGACGACATGTCCAAGCTGTGGAGCGCCTTCCAGAGCCAGTACCGGATCTCGGTCGGGTACGAGGCGCGCGTCGTGCTGCTCGACAGCGCCCGGCCCTCCCGTACGCCGCTGCCGGTGGTGAGCCGCGGGGCCGAGGGGCGGGGGCCCGAAGCCGCTGCGGACCCGGCCGACCCGTCTCCCACGCTGACCGGTGTGACCCCGGAGGTGGCGGCGGTCGACGACGAAATCGTCCTGACCGGCGGCAGGCTGGACGCCGGAACACCGGTTGTCCACCTCACCCACCCGCTCTTCGGCGTCGTCCCCCTGCAGACGACCGCGGTGAGCGAGCACGAGGTGCGGGCCAAGGTCGAAGAGGACCGGCTCGTGCCCGGACCGTGGTCGGTGACGGTCGTCCTCACCGGTGACGACGGTACGCGGCAGGTCACGCGGACGCTCCCGCTGGCGGTCGCCCCGCGCATCACCTCGTCCCCCCTGCCGCTGAAAGGGCGGCGCGGCTCGGACGGCAACGTCAAGCTCAAGGTGGACTGCGAGCCGTCGGTCGCGGCGGGCCAGCGGATCCAACTGCTGGTCGGGGACCGGCCCGTGCCCGTCATGGCCTTCCGCGGGCCGCGCGAGAAGAAGCTGAACTTCTCCTTCCCGTTCTCCGGGCCCGGCCGCCATGTGCTGCGGCTGCGCGTCGACGGCGTGGACAGCTCCGTCCTCGACGGCGACGCCGTCCCGCCGCGTTTCAAGGAGGACCTGGCGGTGGTGCTGACATGACCTCCGTCAAGCCGGACCGTGCCGTCAAGCCGGACCGTGCCGTCAAGCCGGATCATGCCGCCAAGTCGCGCCGTGCCGCCAAGCCGGCCGACGCGCCGGAGACGTGGGACGACGTCAACGAGCGCTACCTGGAAGCCGGGCTCGTGTGGCTGCGGCTCCTGCTGCGCGCCCGGGCGGAGGCGGCCGGGAACCACCCGGCGCCCGGGAA
>NZ_JBAMDC010000728.1:0-1439 GCF_036961605.1 Streptomyces sp. KLMMK | reverse complement strand
CGGAGCGGCGGCACCGGGCTGGGCACCGCCCGGGCCCGGGTAGCCGTAGCCCGGGTTCGGGCCGGCGCCGTACGGGGACGGGGCCTGCGGGCCCGGGCCGCTCACCAGCGGGGCCTTCAGGGCCGGGGTGCGCGGGGTGAGCAGCGCCGCGGCGGCCAGGGCCGCGTTGGCGAGGAGGCCCAGGATCTGGCCGACGCCCGGGGACACGCCCTGGGCGCCACCGATGATCGTCCACAGCGAGGACCACGCGGCGAACACGGCGAACGCGGTGCCCCACTGGACGAGCTCCAGGCCCATGAGCTTGCGCCCCTCGGGCTGGAAGCGCGCGGCGACGATGAGCGCGGCCGCGATGATCCCGGCGAGGAAGATCGACGGCAGAACGGGGAAGAGGCCGGCCTTCCAGCCGTTGGGCTCCGTCGGGCAGATCGATCCCGCGCAGTCGTACGAGTAGAAGCTCAGGAACGAGGCGATGAACAGCAACACCGCTGCTCCGATCACCACGCCGTCGCCTCGAGTGAGGGAGCGGATGTTCACCTAAAGTCCTTTGTCAGTGTGATCATTAACGTCGCTTTCGCCGGCACGCGAGTATGCGGGGGCGCGGGGGTGGCCCCCCATCGTACGGGTGAACCTATCGCCTGCACGGTCGGGGCGTCTTCTTCGTATCTGCCTCGTGACACGCGCGCGGCCCGCGGGCGCCGCTACGGCCCGTTACCGCCCGCGGAGCCCTACCCGTCCAGGAAGTCCGTGATGCCGTCGGCGATCCCTTGCGCCGCCTTCTGCCGCCATGCACCGTCCGTGAGCAGAGCGGCGTCCTTGGGATCGCGCATGTTGCCGCACTCGACGAACACCTTGGGGACGGTGGAGAGGTTGAGCCCGCCGAGGTCGCCGCGGGTGTCCAGACCGGTACCGCCGCCGATGTAGTTGGACGGGGCGCTGCCCGTGCTCCGCACGAAGTGGCCCGCGATGCGCACCCCGAGGTCCTTCGACGGCCCCGCGATGGGCGAGGTGTCCGCGCGCCCGCCCTTGACGGAAGCGGGCAGGATCACATGGAAGCCGCGGTTGCCGACGGCCGAGCCGTCGGCGTGCACCGAGACGGCGGCGTCGGCGTGCGCGCGGTTGCCGATCGCGGCCCGCTCGTCCACACACGGCCCGTACGGGCGCTCGCCGTCGTGCGTGAACACCACCTTGGCGCCCTGCGCCCGCAGGAGCGTCCGGATCCGGTGGGCGACGTCGAGGCTGAACGCCGCCTCCGCGTAACCCGCGTCCGTGGACGTCCCCGTGGTGTCGCACTCCTTGCGGCCGGTGCCGATGTCGACGGAGCGGTTGATCTCGGCGGTGTGCTCGCTGTTGCGGATGTTGTGACCCGGGTCGACCAGGACCACCTTGCCCTTGAGCGGGCCGTCCGGCAGCGGGCCCTCGTCGGCCGCGGCGGGCGACGC
>NZ_JBAMDC010000727.1:0-1449 GCF_036961605.1 Streptomyces sp. KLMMK | reverse complement strand
CATCGTGCGCAAGGTGCTCATCGCCAACCGTGGCGAAATCGCTGTCCGCGTAGCTCGCGCGTGCCGGGATGCCGGGATTGCCAGTGTGGCGGTCTACGCGGATCCGGACCGGGACGCGCTGCATGTCCGCGCCGCTGATGAGGCGTATGCGCTGGGCGGTGACACCCCGGCGACGAGCTACCTCGATGTGGCCAAGGTGCTTGCCGCGGCGGCCGAGTCGGGGGCGGATGCCGTTCACCCCGGGTACGGCTTCCTTTCCGAGAACGCCGACTTCGCCCAGGCCGTGCTGGATGCGGGGCTGACGTGGATCGGTCCGCCGCCGCAGGCGATCCGGGATCTGGGTGACAAGGTGGCGGCCCGTCACATCGCCCAGCGTGCGGGTGCGCCGCTGGTGGCCGGTACCCCGGACCCGGTTGCGGGTGCGGAGGAGGTCGTGGCGTTCGCCCGCGAGCATGGCCTGCCCATCGCGATCAAGGCTGCTTTCGGTGGTGGCGGGCGCGGCCTGAAGGTCGCCCGGACCCTGGAAGAGGTCCCCGAGCTCTACGACTCCGCCGTCCGCGAGGCCGTTGCCGCGTTCGGGCGGGGGGAGTGCT
This sequence comes from Streptomyces sp. KLMMK, assembly GCF_036961605.1. Classification (NCBI taxonomy): domain Bacteria; kingdom Bacillati; phylum Actinomycetota; class Actinomycetes; order Kitasatosporales; family Streptomycetaceae; genus Streptomyces; species Streptomyces sp. KLMMK. The sequence continues at coordinate 856 of NZ_JBAMDC010000727.1, read as the reverse complement.
TCGTCGAGCGCTACCTCGACCGGCCCCGCCACGTCGAGACCCAGTGCCTGGCCGACAAGCACGGCAACGTCGTGGTCGTCTCCACCCGTGACTGCTCGCTGCAGCGCCGCCACCAAAAGCTCGTCGAGGAGGCCCCGGCGCCGTTCTTGTCGGCGGAGCAGAACGCCGAGCTCTACCGCGCTTCGAAGGCGATCCTGCGCGAGGCCGGCTACGAGGGTGCGGGCACGTGCGAGTTCCTCGTCGGCCAGGACGGCACGATCTCCTTCCTGGAGGTCAACACCCGCCTGCAGGTCGAGCACCCGGTCACCGAAGAGGTCACCGGCATCGACCTGGTCCGCGAGATGTTCCGCATCGCCGACGGCGAGGAGCTCGGCTACGACGACCCGCCGCTGCGCGGTCACTCGTTCGAGTTCCGTATCAACGGTGAGGACCCGGGCCGTAACTTCCTGCCCGCTCCGGGCACGGTCACCCGCTTCGACGCTCCTACGGGTCCGGGTGTGCGCCTGGACGCGGGTGTGGAGTCGGGCAGTGTGATCGGTCCGGCGTGGGACTCGCTGCTGGCGAAGCTGATCGTCACGGGTGCCACGCGTGAGCAGGCGCTGCAGCGGGCGGCGCGTGCGCTGAGCGAGTTCAAGGTCGAGGGCATGGCCACGGCCATCCCCTTCCACCGGGCCGTGGTGAGCGATCCTGCCTTCACCGCCGACCCGTTCCGGGTGCACACGCGGTGGATCGAGACGGAGTTCGTCAACACCATCGAGCCGTTCGCGGGCACGGCGGCCGAGGAAGAGGGCGAGGAGGCCGGCCGCGAGACCGTCGTCGTCGAGGTCGGCGGCAAGCGCCTCGAAGTCTCCCTGCC
>NZ_JBAMDC010000726.1:0-1465 GCF_036961605.1 Streptomyces sp. KLMMK | reverse complement strand
CCATGCGGGCCAGCGGCGTGCCGACCTCGCCGCGGCAGGCGAGGTCGAGGCCCAGGGAGTGCAGGGGCCCTGCGACGGGGCCGCCGGCCCGCCCGTAACAGGCGTGCTGGCCGACCGTGAACACGGTGTCCGCCGTCAGCTCCAGAGAGACCATCAGCGCGGCGATGGACCCGAAGCCGCGCTCGCGGCCCGCGAGGGCGTAGGCGACGGCGAAGAACACCGCCGCCAGCACGGCGACCGTGGCGGCGGGAAGGGGCGTACGGGAGAGCAGGACGTGCGAAGCGGCGGACAGCGTGACACAGAGCGCCGTGAAGAGCGCTGCGCGCAGCGCCCTCAATCGAACTCCCGTCCCCTCCATGAGGCCGAAGTCTGCCACGGCAGCCGTTAAGTGTCGTGTCAAGATTCGGCATCGTCGGACGCCGCCGGAGGGGACGGGAACCGGGAGGGAACCCGGGCGGAAACCCGGACGGGAGGACCGTCAGGACTTCAGGGCCGCCTCGACGGCCTTGGTGTACTGCTCGGGGGTGATCGGGACGTTCTTGCCGTCCTCCGCCGTCAGCTTCTTGCCGTTGAGCTTGAGGGTCGGGGTGCCGGTGACGTCCTTGGCCTTGTCGAACTCGTCGGACACCGTCAGCGCCCACTTGTCGAAGGTGCCGTCCTTGACGTTCTTCTCGAAGTCCTTGTTGCCCTTGAGCGCCGGGACCTCGTTGGCGACCTTCAGCAGGACGTCGTCCTTGGCGTAGTCGTCCTTCTTCTCCTCGGGGTGGTTGGCCTTGGAGTAGAGGGCCTTGTTGTAGGCGCTGAAGGCCTCGGGGCTCACGTTGAGGGCGGCGCCCAGCGCGCTGAGGGCGTTCTTGGAGCCGCTGCCGCCGAAGTTGCGGTCGAGGAACGTGGCGACGTGGTACGAGACCTTGTACTTGCCGTCCTTGACGTCCTTGTCGATCGTGTCGCCGACGCTCTGCTCGAAGACCGAGCAGATCGGGCAGCGCATGTCCTGGTAGAGGTCCAGGGTGTTCTTGGCGTCCTTCTTGCCGACGAGGATCTCGGTGCCCTGGTCGCCGCCGGTGTTGGCGGGCTTGACGAGCTCCTTCTTGGACGCGGCCTCCCACGCCGCGTTCAGCCCGCTCTTGCCGTCCTTGCCCAGCTGGGAGACGGCCACGACGATGCCCGCGCCGACGGCCAGGACCGCGACGACGGCGCCGGCGACGACGAGCTGGCGGCGCGTCCTGTCCTTCTTGGCCTGGCGCTCGCGCTCGGCGCGCAGCCGCTCGCGTGCGGACTGCTTGTTCTCCCAGTTGTTGCGCTTGCTCATGGTCATGCTCTCCGTGCTCGGTCGTGCGTGGTGCGTGGTGCTTAGTGCGTGGTGCTTGTGCTCAGGCGGGAACGGGCCCGGGCGGCGGTCCACGGCGGACGACGGAGTGCACGAGGAGGGGGAGGGCCGGTGCCCCGCGGGCGGGGCCGGCGG
>NZ_JBAMDC010000725.1:0-1468 GCF_036961605.1 Streptomyces sp. KLMMK | reverse complement strand
CACGCCGCCGACCACCGCGTCTTCGAACAGGCCGCCGAGGTCCGCAGCCAGCGCCTCCACGCCCCCTTCCTCGACAACCAGGTCGTACGGGCCTGCCGCGCCCTGCCGGAGGCGCTCCGGGTCCAGCCGGGGGCGCGTGCCTCGGTGCTGCGCGCCGTCCTCGCCGGGGCCGGCGTCCGCGAACTCCCGCCCGGCTGGGGCGCCACCTCGCACGCGGCCCACGCCGCCGCCGTACGCGCGGGGCTACGGGCCTCCGCCGGCCCGCTGCTGGAGCTCTTCGACGCGCCGCTCCTCGCCGACGCAGGGCTCGTCGAGGCCCGGGTCGTCAGAGCGGCGCTGCACGGGGCCGCGAACGGCCGTGCGCTGCCGCTGGACGGCCTCGCGGAGCTCGTCTCCACCGAGGTGTGGCTGCGGCGGCTGCTGGCCCGCCGCGGCACGTGCTGGACGGGCTCGGCGGCACCGCGCCAGCGGGCGGTGGCGGGCGGAGTGGCACGCGGGCCGGGGCTGTGAGGGGCGGCGCCGTCTCCGGCGGACGGCGCCCGGGCGCTTCCGGTAAACGGCGCCGCCGCTGGCCCCCCGCCCCCACCGCTCGCCTCCCGCTACCCGCTACCCGCTACCCGCAGGAGATCCGCGACTGCGCCCAGTCCGACACCGCCACCATCCCCATGGCCCGCCGGGGATGCACCACCAGCCGGACGCTGCGGTACCCCGACAGCGGCACGTGCACCGGCACCGCCGCCTCCCCGCCCTGCACCGCGCCGGACCGCCACAGGGGCACCCCGTCGCCGTAGACGGAGAACCGCGCGGCTCCCAGCCCCATGGACATGTCGTCGACGCCCACCAGGGCGTCGAAGGCCGTGCAGGACCGGTTGAGGTCGACGGTCACGGCCGAGGGCGCGTGGACGCTCACACCGTGCCTGTACGCGACCCCGCCGACCCGCAGGCCGTACCGCTGCCACAGCCAGCTGCGCACGCCCAGCCGGACCTCCGGCCCGGTGCCGTCGCCCACGCCCGCGTAGAGGAGCTGGTTCAGCTGGTAGACGCGGGGAGGCAGAGGAGGAGGCGAAGGCGTGGGGGAGGGGGAGGGCGACGGGGACGGTGAGGGCGACGGCCTGCGGACCGGGGGTGCGGAAGGCGGCGGCGAGGGCTTCGGGCGCGGCTTCGGTGCAGCGATGTGGACGGGAGCAACGGGCACCGGGGTGACGTGGACGACCTGCGGCGATGCAGGCGCCTTCGTCCTCGGCGTCGGTTTCGGCTTCGCCGAGGGCGTCGGCGCAGGGCTGGGGGAGTGACGCGGTGACGGCGTCGGCTCCGGCGGCATGCTGGGCGCGGGCGTCACCGGTGCGGCGCTCACCTTGGCCTGCGGCTCCCGGTCCGGCGCGGGGGAGTGCCCCATCAGGGCGTACGCAACGGCGGCACCCGCCGCGGCCACCACGCCGCCGACGACGGCCAGCTTCGCGGTCGCCCC
>NZ_JBAMDC010000724.1:0-1527 GCF_036961605.1 Streptomyces sp. KLMMK | reverse complement strand
ACCGTGCAGCAGCGCGGCGTTCACCGTGTAGCAGCGCGGCGTTCACCGTGTCCCCGGCCCCGATCGTGTCGGTGACCGTGACGCGGGGCGCGGGCACGGCGATCCGCTCACCGGAGCGCGTGTGGACGGCGAGCCCCTCGCCGCCGTGCGTGACCACCACCGCGGCCGGGCCGGCCGCCAGCCACTCCTCCGGGGAGCCGCCCAGCCAGCGGGCGTCCTCGGCGGAGAGCTTCAGCACCGACACGTACGGCAGCCAGGAGCGGAAGCGGGCCCGGTAGGCGTCCGCGTCGGGGATCAGCCCCGGGCGCACATTGGGGTCGAGCAGGGTGAAGACCCCGCGCTCCGCCTCGCGCCGCAGCAGGGCCTCGTACGCGCTCGCTCCCGGCTCCAGCACCAGCGAGCAGGTGCCCAGGCACAGTGCCCGCGCCGTGCCCGGCAGCGGCCCGGGCAGCTCGAAGAGCCGGTCGGCGGTGCCCTGGGCGTAGAAGCCGTAGCCCGCGGAGCCGTCCGCGCCGACGTCCGCGACCGCCAGGGTCGTCGGCTCGGGCCCCCGCTGCACCAGCGAGGTGTCGACCCCCGCGGCCCGCAGGCCTGCCAGCAGCGCCTCCCCGAAGCCGTCCGTGGAGACCCGCGAGCAGAACGCGGCCGGCGTCCCCAGCCGCCCCAGCGCGACGGCGGTGTTGTACGGCCCGCCGCCGCGCCGCGGCAGCAGGGCCGGCAGCTCCCCGGCGGGGTCCCCGTCCGGCGCCTTGCCGGCCGGTACGAGGTCGATCAGGGCTTCTCCGGCTACGACGATCACGAAGCAGGTCCTCTCTGGCCGTGGCTCCTGCGGCTCAGCCTGCCAGGCGGCGGGGCGGTCCCGGGCGCCGGGTAAGGTCGACGATCGGCAGTTCACCGTGAGTCCAGCGCTGGAGCCCCCCCATGACCACCCCCTCGTGCCCGCAGAGCCCCGCCGAGCCCCCTTGCACGTCGCGGCGCACCGTGCTGCTCCGGGGCGCCGCGCTCGCGGGCGCAGCCGGGCTGGGTGCCGCCGCCTGCGACGGCAAGACGGGCCCCAAGGCGTCCGCCACGCCCACCGCTCCGGTGGACCTCGGCGCGGCGGACGGCGTGCCCGTCGGCCAGGCGCGGCTCTTCCGAGAGGAGCGGCTGGTCGTCTCGCAGACCGCTCCGGGCGAGTACAAGGCCTTCAGCGCGGTGTGCACGCACGCGGGCTGCGTGGCGGACAAGGTCGAGAACGGCAAGGTCCGCTGCCCCTGTCACGGCAGCGAGTTCGACGCGAACACCGGCAAGGTCCTCCAGGGCCCGGCCGGCGCCCCGCTGCCGGCCGTGCCGGTCAAGGCGGTCGGCGGCAAGCTGATCGCGGGCCCCGAGGCCTGAGCCGCCGCCGGGGCGCGCTCCCCGGGACGTCCGGCCCGCCCTCTCAGGCCCTGGCCCTGGCCCGTGCCTTCGGCCCTCGGCCCGTCCCCCGGGGGACGCCCCGCCCTCAGGACCAGTCCCAGGCGATCCCCACGATCCCCGGCCGCACCG
>NZ_JBAMDC010000723.1:0-1490 GCF_036961605.1 Streptomyces sp. KLMMK | reverse complement strand
GTCACGGCCGACGAGCGGAGCGGCGGCGGGGGGAGGCGTCGCCGCGGGGGCGGAAGCGGGTGCGGGGACGGAGACGGGGACGGAGACGGAAGCGGAGGAGTGCGAGCTGGTCATGCGGGCGCCTTCCGGTGGTCGCGGGCTCTCCTGGCCCGAACCACCGCCCGTGATCGTTTCATTCCCGCGCCCCGCGGCGGCCGCGGCTGCACCGAACGGGTGCAGTGGCGGCCCCGCGCGTTTGCGCGAGTGCGGAGCGGGGACCTCGTGACGGTGCCGAGGGACTCCAGTGAAGGCGAGACACCGTGGCCGCACCGCAGACCACCTCCCCCGTGACCCTGCACGTCAACGGCGTCGCGCACCACAAGGAATTCGACCACCGGACGACCGTGCTCGACGCGCTGCGCGAGCACCTGGGACTCACCGGGGCAAAGAAGGGGTGCGACCACGCGCAGTGCGGGGCGTGCACGGTGCTCGTCGACGGACGGCGGGCGAACAGCTGCCTGCTGCTGGCCGTCGCCCACGACGGCGCCGAGATCACCACGGTGGAGGGGCTGGCCGAAGGGGACGCGCTGCACCCGCTCCAGGAGGCGTTCCTCGAACGCGACGGCTTCCAGTGCGGCTACTGCACGCCGGGCCAGCTCTGCTCCGCAGTAGGAATGATCGCCGAGGCGGACGAGGGCGCTCCCTCCCACGTGACGCCCCTCGCGGCGCCGCCCGGAGCGCCCGTCCCCCTCTCCCCCGACGAGATCCGCGAGCGGATGAGCGGCAATCTGTGCCGCTGCGGGGCGTACGTGAACATCGTCGCCGCGATCGGGGACGTGGCCCGGTGAAGGCCTTCGCCTACACGCGCGCCGACGACGTGGACGGGGCGATCGCCGCCCTCGCGGCCTCCCCCGGCGCCATGGTCCTCGGAGGCGGCACCAACCTGGTCGACCTGATGAAGCTGGGCGTCGCCTCCCCCGGGCTGCTGGTGGACGTCGGCCGCCTGCCGCTCACGGACATCGAGGAGACGCCGGACGGCGGGCTGCGCATCGGGGCCGGCGTCCGCAACAGCGACCTCGCCGCCCACCCGGCCGTGCGGACGCGCTACCCCGCCCTGTCCCAGGCGGTGCTGGCAGGCGCTTCCGGGCAGATCCGCAACACGGCCACCACGGGCGGCAACCTCCTCCAGCGCACCCGCTGCCTGTACTTCCAGGACGTGGGCAAGCCGTGCAACAAGCGGGTGCCGGGGAGCGGCTGCCCGGCCCGCGAGGGGGTGCACCGCGACCTCGCGGTGCTGGGCCACTCGCCGCAGTGCGTCGCCACGCACCCCTCCGACATGGCCGTGGCCCTGGCGGCGCTCGACGCGGTCGTCCACCTGCGCGGGCCCGGCGGTGAACGCGCCGTCCCGCTCTGCGACTTCCACCGGCTGCCCGGGGACGATCCCGCGCGGGACACGGTCATCGGCCCGGCCGAGCTAGTCGTCGCGGTCGGGCTGCCGGCGCCGCCGCCCG
>NZ_JBAMDC010000722.1:0-1502 GCF_036961605.1 Streptomyces sp. KLMMK | reverse complement strand
GACCGGCAGGTCCTGCCCGAAGGTCGAGGCGATGGGCACCTCGATGCCCTGGACCGCGATCTCCACGCCTTCCCGGACCGCCGAGTGCACGGCCTCGCGCATGGCACGCGGCCGCTCGGTACGGAGCATCTGGTTGACGTCACCGGTGCGGCCCATGAGCCCGCCGACGAGGTCCTTGAAGTACGTGCCGATGATCACCGCGCCGGGGCGGATGCGCCACATCGTCCAGCCGAGGTAGAGGCTCGTGCCGTACTCGAAGACGGACACGTAGGTCACGTACCGGCCGCTGCTGACGACGAGACGGTTGCTGACCACCTCCGGCTGCAGGATGTCGCTGCGGATGCGGGACGGCACGGCCGTCACCGGGATGCGCCGGCGGGACAGCGCGCCGAAGATCGCTGCGTAGGCGGAGGGGGAGGCCTGCGCCTTGTCCTCCAGCAGGGTCCGCCACTCCGAGACGGGCTCGGTGAGGTGGCTGAGGAGCAGGATCAGCCAGAAGACGATGAAGGACAGGATGCCGCCCACGCTGAACGCGGTCTCGGCTTCCTCGAAGTCGAAGCCGTGCGTCAGCAGGCCGAACAGCCAGCAGACCAGCCACACCACGGTCGCGGAGAAGGCCGCGGTCGCCCAGAGGCCGATGACCGTCCGGAGCGTGACCGACTCGTCGAAGGCCAGCTCGATCTGCTGGTACTTCAGGGTCTGGTTCCGGTAGGAGCCGTTGGGGCCTGCGGATTCCGAGGCCGCCCAGCCGCCCGGTCCGGCGCTGCCGCCGCCCGGATAAGTGCTCATGTCGTACTCCGCATCGGGGTCTGACGTAGAAAGACCGTTGATCGTTTGGCACGGCAACTTATCGGAATTTCATGCCGGGCAGGCCGGCCGACCGGGAACGGGTGTGCAAAAGCCCCGAAAGACCGTCAGCAGGCCTGCCGACGGGCCTCGCCGGCGGGCGCCGTCAACAGCGCCCGCCGGCGGACGACGTCAGCAGCGGACCGTCTGCCCGCTCTGGCGGATGATGGTGTCGCCGGACATCCAGCCCGCGCTCTTCGTCCCCTCGATGCGGACGTAAATCCACTTGTGGCCGTACGAGTTCTCGACGGAGCAGTGGAACCAGACCTTCGTGCCGCTCTTCGCCGCCGCCACGGAACCGCAGACCTTGTAGGGCCCGTTGAGGACGTGGCGGTCGCCGGACACGTATCCGTACGTGCCCGGCTTCGGGTCGTGGTGGCTCCAGCCGCTGCAGGTCGTCGGCACCGAACTGCTGGGCTTGGCCGAGGAGGCGCTGGGCTTGGCCGACGGCGAGGCCGACGACGAGGGCGAGCCGGACGGCTTTTTGGAGGGGCTCGCGGACGGCGAGGCGCCCGGGGAGTGCAGGCCGGTGGCCACCCCGCCCTCGTTCGGCTGCTCACCGGCCGACGGCGATCCGGCCGGCGCCGGTGCCGCCGCCGGGGGCTCGTCGTTCTTCTTGCCGCCGCTGCCGGTCAGGGCGTACGTGACGCCGCCTC
>NZ_JBAMDC010000721.1:0-1505 GCF_036961605.1 Streptomyces sp. KLMMK | reverse complement strand
GCCGTCGGTTTTGGCTTGGCGGGTGCGGACCATGAAGTCGTGGTTGGCGGGGTCGTAGGAGATGTTGCCGGTGCCGTCCTGTTTCTCGATTCCGCCGATGCGGTGTTCCAGGCCGGGGGTGCCGGGGACGGCCCAGGGGCGGGCGAGGGTCTGCGGGTCGCGTTTGTAGGGCCAGAACACGTCGGTGCCGTCGGCGAGGGTGTGGTTCGGGCCGGTGGCGAACTGCACGCGCAGGTCGGGCAGTTCGTCGGGTTCGGGGATCCGCCAGGGTTCGGAGCCGTTGGCGAGGTAGCCGTCGGAGAGCAGGAAGACGGGGGTGCGGTAGGCCAGGGCGATACGGGCGGCGTCCAGGGCTGCGTCGAAGCAGTCGGCGGGGGTCTTCGGGGCCACGATCGGCACCGGTGCTTCACCGTTGCGCCCGTACATCGCCTGCAGCAGGTCTGCCTGCTCGGTCTTGGTCGGCAGGCCGGTCGAGGGCCCGCCGCGCTGGATGTCCACGATCAGCAGCGGCAGCTCCAGCGACACCGCCAGCCCGATCGTCTCCGACTTCAGCGCCACACCCGGCCCCGACGTCGTCGTCACCGCCAGCGCACCACCGAAGGCCGCGCCGAGGGCTGCGCCGATCCCGGCGATCTCGTCCTCGGCCTGGAAGGTGCGCACGCCGAAGTTCTTGTGCCGGGACAGCTCGTGGAGGATGTCCGAGGCCGGCGTGATCGGGTACGAGCCGAGGTAGAGGGGGAGGTCGGCCTGGCGGGCGGCGGCGATCAGGCCGTAGGACAGGGCCAGGTTCCCGGAGATGTTGCGGTAGGTGCCGGCGGGGAACGCGGCGGTCGCGGGGGCCACCTCGTAGGAGACCGCGAAGTCCTCGGTGGTTTCGCCGAAGTTCCAGCCGGCGCGGAACGCGGTCACGTTCGCCTCGGCGATCTGCGGCTTCTTCGCGAACTTCTTCCGCAGGAAGGCTTCGGTGCCTTCGGTGGGCCGGTGGTACATCCATGACAGCAGCCCGAGGGCGAACATGTTCTTGCTGCGTTCGGCTTCCTTGCGGGAGAGCCCGAAGTCTTTGAGGGCTTCGATCGTCAGCGTGGTCAGGGGCACGGGGTGGACGTTGTAGGCGTCGAGGGTGCCGTCGTCGAGGGGGCTGGTGTCGTAGCCGACCTTGGCCATGGCGCGTTTGGCGAATTCGTCGGTGTTGACGATGATCTCGCCGCCGCGGGGCACGTCGGCCAGGTTGGCTTTCAGTGCGGCGGGGTTCATCGCGACCAGGACGTCGGGGGCGTCGCCGGGGGTGAGGATGTCGTGGTCGGCGAAGTGCAGCTGGAAGGAGGAGACGCCCGGCAGGGTTCCGGCGGGGGCGCGGATCTCGGCGGGGAAGTTCGGCAGGGTGGACAGGTCGTTGCCGAACGAGGCGGTCTCCGAGGTGAAACGGTCACCCGTCAGCTGCATACCGTCCCCGGAGTCACCCGCGAAACGGATGATCACCCTGTCCAGCCGGCGCACCTCCTTGG
>NZ_JBAMDC010000720.1:0-1506 GCF_036961605.1 Streptomyces sp. KLMMK | reverse complement strand
GACCGTCCCCGTCGACGAACTCTTCCCGCCCGTGCTGCGCGGCGACGCCGCAGGCCCCGGCGGCGCCGCACGCGTGTGGACCCGGATCGGCGTCGCCCCCGACAGCGGGTGCGACGGGGCCTTCGACCCGCTCCTGGAGAAGGTGCTCGCCCCCGCCGGCTGCACGCGGCTGCTCCGTGCCACCTACACCGACGCCACCTCCAGCGCCGTCACCACCGTCGGACTGCTCGTCACCGCCGCCGACAGCCGGGGCATGCGCGACCTGCGCCGCCGCTTCGCCGACGAACGGCTCGACGAGCGCACCGACCTGATGCCCCGCCCGTACGCGCCCCGCGGCACCGCCGCCGAACGCTTCGGCGCGGCGCAGCGCGCCAGCTGGGCCCTCAGCGTCCTCACCGACGCCCCCGCCGTCGTCTACGCCGTCACCGGCTTCGCCGACGGCCGCACCGGCACGCCCCCGCAACCCGCCGCCCTCGCCACCCGGCCCGGCGCCACCACCGCCCCCGCCCAGGCCGGGCTCGGCCACGAGGCCTCCGCCCTCGCCGGGCGCGTGGAGAGCGGCTTCCGGCAGGCCGTGCGCCGGACCGTCCAGGAGGACGCGCGGTGACCGCCGCCGTGCCCCGGGGCCGCCGGCCCCTGCTCACGGTTCTCCTCGCCACCACCCTCGCCGTGCTGCCTGCCGCCGGGACGGCGCACGCCGACTCCATACGCGTCCAGGAATGGGCGCTCGACGCCCTCCACACCGAGGAGGCCTGGCAGACCACCAAGGGTGACGGCATCACCGTCGCCGTCCTCGACACCGGCGTCGACGACGGCCACCCCGACCTGGCCGGGCAGGTGCTGCCCGGCAAGGACCTCATCGGCTTCGGCGCCGGTCCCGGCGACCGCGCCTGGGCCCGGCACGGCACCGCCATGGCCGGGATCATCGCGGGGCGGGGGCACGGGGCGGACGGCGCCGACGGCGTCGTCGGCGTCGCCCCCGAAGCCAAGATCCTTCCCGTCCGGGTGATCCTGGAGGACGGCGATCCCTCCCGCGCCAAGGCCCGCAGCGGGCGCGGCAGCGCCCTCGCCGACGGCATCCGCTGGGCCGCCGACCACGGCGCCGACGTCATCAACCTCTCCCTCGGCGACGACAGCGACACCGCCCACCCCGAGCCGCAGGAGGACGCCGCCGTCCAGTACGCCCTCGGCAAGGGCGCCGTCGTCGTCGCCTCCGCAGGGAACGGCGGCGAACAGGGCGACCGTGTCTCCTACCCCGCCGCCTACCCCGGGGTGATCGCCGTGACGGCCGTCGACCGCTACGGCAGCCGCGCCGCGTTCTCCACGCGCCGCTGGTACGCGACCGTCAGCGCGCCCGGCGTCGACGTCGTCATCGCCGACCCCGACCGGCGCTACTACGAGGGCTGGGGCACGAGCGCGGCCGCCGCCTTCGTCTCCGGCGCCGTCGCCCTGGTCCGCTCCGCGCACCCCGGGCTGAGCCCCGCCCAGATCCGCAAGCTGCTCGCG
>NZ_JBAMDC010000072.1:0-23103 GCF_036961605.1 Streptomyces sp. KLMMK | reverse complement strand
GCGCCCGCTCGTGCACCTCGTCCGCGGCCAGCGCCACCACCCCCGTCGCCGTCTCCAGCAGCGCGGGCCGGTGCGTGACCATGACCACCGTCCGGTGCGCGGCCAGCCGGCCCAGGGCGGCCACCACCAGCCGCTCCGCCTCCGCGTCGAGCCCCGACGTCGGCTCGTCCAGCAGCACGATCGGCGCATCGGCCAGCAGGGCGCGGGCGATCCCCACCCGCTGGCGCTGCCCGCCCGACAGCCCGCCGCCGCAGTCGCCGAGCCGGGTGCCGAGGCCGTCGGGGAAGCCGTCGGTGAACGCCGTGACCAGCGCCGCCTCGGCGGCCGCCCGCACCTCGTGCGGTCCCGCGTCCGGCCGTGAGTAGCGGATGTTGTCGGCGATGGTCCCGGCGAACAGGAACGTCTCCTGGAGCACGGCCGTGACCTGGCGGCGCAGCCACTCCTCCGGCAGGTCGCCCGTCGCCGTCCCGTCGATGCGCACCGTGCCGCACGTGGGCCGGTACAGGCCCGCGACCAGCGCGAGCGCGGTCGACTTGCCCGCACCGTTGGGGCCGGTCAGCGCGATCCGCTCGCCCGCGCCGATGCTGAGGTCGAGGCGGTGCAGCGCGGGACGGTCCCCGTAGCGCATCGACACCCCCTCGAAGTCGATGCGGCCGCTCGCGCGGGCGGACAGGCCCGGGGGAACGGCCCGCGGCGGCCGCCGCAACGGGCACGGCTCCCGGAGGATCTCGGCGATGCGCCCGGCCGAGGCGCGGCCCTGCGCGAACGTTCCGGAGAGCTTGGACAGGGCCCGCAGCGGAGCCACCATGCCCGTCAGATAGCTGAGCGCGACCACGAGGTGGCCGGTGCTCCACCACCCGCGCAGCACCCCCACGCCGCCCACCCACAGCAGGGCCGCCGTGCCGACCGCCGTCGCCGACTCCAGCAGCGGCGCCCGGCGGGCCTGGACGTCGGCGGCCTCCAGCCCCGCGTCGAGCAACCCCCGGCTCCGCGCCGCGAACTCCCGGTCGTGCGCCTGGTGGCGGCCGAAGGCGTGCACCGTCCGGATGCCCTGCAGGGCCTCGGCTACCAGCCCGGTCAGCTCGCCCTCCGCCTCCCTGCGCCGCCGGGCGGCGAGCCGGCCGCGCCGCCGGTTGCGGACGCCGAGGAGCAGGACCAGGGGGATGGCAGCCACCCCGATCAGGCCGAACCGCCAGTCGAGCAGGAGCAGCGCGGCCGCGTAGCCCGTGACGGAGAGGACGCCGGGGAAGAGCACCGAACAGAACGCGACGAGGCTGTCCTTGATGTTCCCGCAGTCGGTGATCACCCGGCTCGTGGACTCGCCCACGGTCTGCCGGTCGTGGTAGCTGAGCGGCAGGCGCTGCAGGTGGGCGAAGGTCTCGCAGCGGATCGCCACGCTCATCCGCTCGCCCACGCCGTTCATGGTCCGGTCGCCCGCGTAGTCGAACACCGCGGACACCAGGGCCACCAGCACCACGAGCGCGGCGGCCGTGGTGAGCATGGCCGTCGCGTCCCGCCCGAAGGCGTCGAGCAGCGAGCCGAGGGGGTTGTGCGAGCCGTCCGCGCCCAGCACCCGGTCCACGACGGCGGCGACCGGCCACGGCGTCACCAGGTCGGCGGCCATCTCGCACAGCCGCATGCCGACCCCGAGGGCGAGCAGCCGCCGGTGCGGGGTGCCGAACCCGCGGAAGAACCACAGCATGTGGCGGTTCGCCGTGGACGGGTCCTTCATCAGCGCTCCCAGCGGACGGCGTCAGCCGCCCTCATGGTCGCCGCAGCCCGCCGCGGCGGGCAATCCGGCGCGCTGCCGTGCGGCGAAGTGACTGCGGAATGCGTAGGCGCAGGACGGGCCCCGGCTTCCGCCGTTCCGGCCTCCGGCGCGCAGCGGCTCCACTAACGTCGGCCGGGTGCGCAGTCGCCTGTACGCCGCAGCAGTCGTGGCCGCCCTCGCCCTGACGGCCTGCAGCAGTTCCGAGGGGCAGCGGCCCCCGGGGCCGTCCGACGCCCGGGCGGGAGCGCGCGCCGACGGCGCGGAGTTGCTCTACCGCGGCAAGGGGCACACGAGCGCGCAGAACCCGGCCTTCTCGCCGGACGGCGGTTCCGTCCTCTTCACGCTCTTCGCGGGCGGATACAACGAGGGCGCCGCCGCGCTGCGCGTGCTCTCCCTGCGCGGCGGCGCGCAGAGCCGTCCCGGCACGCTGCTCGACGAGACCGACCGGGCGGCCGTGAACCTGCCCGGCTCCAGCTGGCACCCCTCGGCCGGGGTGACCTTCGCCTCGGACCGGGAGGGCGGGCGGGACGAGGTGTGGGTGATGCCGCCGGGCGGCCGGCCCGCCCGGGTCACCCGGCACGGCGGCGACTCCGGCTATCTGGAGCCCAGCTTCTCGCCGGACGGCGCGTGGATCGTGTTCCAGGAGAGCCGGGAGAGCGGGACGGAGGAGGAAGGGGCGGAACCGGCGGACGGCGGCAGCGTGCTCGGCTCCCTGTGGAAGGTCAGACGGGACGGCAGCGGACGGACCCGGCTCCTGGACGGCCCCGCCACCGGCACGGACAACCGCCAGCCCAACTGGTCGCCCAAGGGCGACCGCCTGGTCTTCCAGCGGCGCGAGCGCGGCGGCCACGACTGGGCGCTGTTCGTGATGAACGCCGACGGCAGCGGCCTGCGGCGGCTCACCGGCGCCGCCGGTGAGCACACCGACCCCAGCTGGTCGCCCGACGGCCGGCAGGTGGTCTTCTCCTCCACCGCCGGCGGCCTGGAGGTGCCCCAGATCTTCGTGGTCCCGGTGGACGGCGGCCGCCCCGTCCGGGTGACCAGGAACGACGGCTCCTACGACGGCGCGCCGAGCTGGTCGCCGGACGGGCGGTGGATCGCTTTCGAGTCCCACCCGGGGGACGAGGACCGGCCGACGGCACTGTGGCGGATCCCCGCCCCCGGAACGGACGGGCCGTAGCCCCGGGGGCTCAGGCGGTGGTGGTGACCGTCAGCAGGGAGTACTGGCCGACGGTCAGGGACACCGTGGCGGTGGTGCCCGCCACCTGCCAGGCGACCGGCTGCGGGGCCGGCGAGGCACCGTCCGGGGAGCTCACCGTGGCGGACAGCACCCGCTTGCCCGCGGGCAGCTCCAGGGCGACGGAGCAGGCGGCCGGCGTGGTCTTGAAGGCGGCCGGGGCGTCACCGAAGCAGGTGAAGTTGACCAGCTGGACGACGGTGTCGTCGCCGAGCCGGCTCACCTCCATGTGGATGCGGCGGTCGCCGGCGAGCCGCACCGAGGGCGGCGCGGCCGCGAGGACGGGAGCCAGGATCCGGTCGGCGCTCGCCTGGTCGGTGCCGGTGAGGTAGCTGAGGCCGGCCAGGTTCTTGACGTACCAGCACGTACCGGAGCCGAATCGATTCTGCTTGGTGGCGGGCAGCGGGTCGCCCTTGCGGAACCCCAGCACGTCGGCCAGTGCGTACTCGCTGCGGGCCGTGCCCAGGCCGTCGAGGGCGGTGGGCGCCGGACCGGTGATCACGACCGTCCCGCCGCCCGCCACGTACTCCCGCAGGATCGCGGCCTCGCCGTCCGAGACGGCCTGCAGATTCGGCAGCATCAGCACGCGGTACGGGGCCAGGTCGGCGGCCTCCAGCTGCGGGCTCGTGACGGTCGCGAAGGGGACGTGGGCGTACACCAGCGCCTTGACCGTGCCGCGGAACTCGCCCAGCCACGCCTGCTCGGCGCAGCTCTCCTCGGCGCTGCCCCCGGCCCACCAGTCCGTGACCCCGGAGGGCACCTTGGTGTTGGCGTACATCCCCGTACCGGCGGCGGGGCTGACGAAGTCCCGGGAGGCGGAGGAGTGGTAGACGCCGACCTCGGCCGCGGGCACGGCGTTGTAGAGCTTCTCCTGGTTGGCCGCGACGAAGGCGTACATGCGGGTGCGCATCGCCTTGTCGGTGCTCACGTCCTTGAACGGGCTCTTGACCTCGTACGGATTGCAGCCGGCCGCCAGCAGCTCGGCCATCACCAGCGACGCGTCGTCGGCCTTCCAGCCGTAGGAGAACGCCCACGCGGGCTTCGCCCCGCTCGCGGCCCGCGCGTACTTGTACATCGAGATCAGGCAGGTCCAGTCGGTCGCCGTGGCGTGGCGCATCCCGTCGTAGTTGCCGAGGATGTCCACCTCCCAGACGTGGCTCACGCCCTCCGCCTTGCGCAGGTACGCCCCGTCGAGGCCGACCAGCGTGGCGTACTGGTAGTCCATGCTGACCGTCTCGACGAAGGTCACCAGGCCGGGGTTGACCGAGCGGCCGGCGGCGGCGATGTCGAGCTGCCACTGGTTGAGGTTGCGGTGGCGCCATTCCACGTAGCGGCGGAAGGGCAGGCTCGTGAAGTCGTCCTTGGCCGGGAGGGCGAGGCCGGTGTCCGCCTTGAAGGCGTCCGCCGCCCAGGTGGAGCCGTCGCACCAGCTCATGGCGCCGTCGAAGTAGATCGGCACGTCCGGCCAGATCGCGTCCACGCCCGTGGCGGCGAGGGCCTTGATGCGGCCGAGGTAGTAGTCGCGCCAGGGGGAGTTGGGGCTGAGCCAGCAGCTCTCGTCCCCCGGGTCGACCCAGACGACCAGGCTGCCGTAGAAGACGTTGGGCTTGCCGTCGAGGGAGCGCTGCACCCAGGACTTGCCCTCGCCGTCCTTGTAGAAGGACGGGCCCTTCTCGCCGCCGACGCTGATGAGCTCCAGCGACGGGTAGTACATGACGACGCGGATCCCGGCGGCGTGCGCCAGCTCCGTGAAGCTCTTGACCTTGCCCATGTGCTCGGTGAACTCCGCGGGCGTCAGCCAGTTCGACAGGATCGTGTCGAGCTCGATCACATTGACGTTCTGCGCCTTGAGCGCGGTGATCACCGGCTTCATGTCGCGCAGCGGATCGGCGTCCTCGTCGAACGTGCCGTCGGCCAGCCTGGCGAAGCGGCTCCACTCGGGGAAGAGCCCCTGCCGGGCCGCGGCCGGCGCCCAGGCGGGCTCGGCGCCCGGGCCGGAGGGGCCGGGGAGGCGGGGGAGGAGCTGGGAGGCCAGCGCGCCGCCGCTCACTCCCAGGCCCGTCCGTAACAGGGCTCTCCGGCTGAATCTTCGCATTCCGCTCATGGGTGTCCCCTCGCATTCACGACTTCACGACTTCACGGCGGTGTGGCGGGGTCTGCACGGTGCCCGCAAAGTCTGCCCGATCACCTCCGCGCCGGCGGACGGATTCCGGTTAAGGCGTGCCCGCCCGGGCGCTCGTCCGGGTGCCCGTCCGCCATCGGGGGCGCGCATCTGCCATCAGATGGAAATTGGCCCGATATCGCTCCCGTACGGAGTAGCCGGGGCGGCACCCCTCCGGCAGGCGGTTAACAGAGTCTCCAGACGACTGAACCGCGAGGAGTGCAGGCATGGCTGAAGTGAAGCTGACCGCCGAGACGCGCACCGAGTTCGGCAAGGGTGCCGCCCGTCGCATCCGCAGGGACGACAAGGTCCCCGGGGTCATCTACGGGCACGGCTCCGAGCCGCGGCACGTGGCGCTGGACGGGCACGCCCTGCTGCTCGCCTTGAGGACTCCGAACGTACTGATCCGCCTGGACATCGACGGCAAGAAGGAACTCGTCATCCCCAAGGCCGTCCAGCGGGAGGCCCTGCGCGGCTTCCTCACCCACGTTGACCTGCTGATCGTCAAGAAGGGCGAGAAGGTCACCGTGGACATCCCGATCCACACCGAGGGCGAGCTCGCGCCCGGCGGCAACCTGCTGGAGTACATCCTCAACGCCCTCCCGGTCGAGGCCGAGGCCACGCACATCCCGGAGGGCGTCACGATCTCCATCGAAGGCCTGGAGGCCGGCCACACCATCCACGCCAAGGACATCCCGCTGCCGCGCGGCACCAGCCTCGCCGTGGACGGCGAGGACGCCGTCCTGCAGATCGTCGCGGCGCAGACCGAGCCCGAGGAGGAAGAGGAGGAGGAAGAGGAAGGCGAGGAGGCGGCGGCCGCCGCCGAGGGGGCCGAGGAGGGGGAGGCCGCACCCGAGGGCGAGAGCAGCAGCTGAGCCGCCGGCTCCTGTTCCGGCCCCGGGCCCGCCTCGGCACCGGCCCCGGCCCGGGAGCGGGAAGGGGAACGGGTCCGCGGCGGAAGGGAGCCGCCCGCCGCGGACCGTGCGTCAGACCTCGCGCGGCAGGGGCGTGATGACGCCGAAGGCCGCCCCGAACTGGTCGGTCAGCCAGGCGATCCGGCCCACGTCCGGTACGTCCGTGGCCGGTGCGACCACCGATCCGCCGCTCTCCTGCGCCTTCGCGACGGTCGCGTCGGTGTCCGTCACCAGGAAGTACGGGATCCAGCGGGACTCCCTGCTCTCACCGTCCCCCTCACCCGGCGCGGGCGCGATACCGCCGAACGGCGCGTCGGGCCCGCTGCTGCCCGCCGTGGAAATCAGTGTGTACATGCCGGTGCTGAACTCCTTCTCCTCCGCGCCCCACCCGAAGAGGGAGCGGTAGAAGGCCGCGGCCGCCGCCGGGTCCGCGGTGTGGAGCTCGACCCAGAGCAGGGTGCCGGGCTCGCACACCCTCTCCAGGCCCTTGACGGCACCCGGCTGCCAGAGGGAGAACTCCGCGCCGCCCGGGTCGGTGAGACAGGCCAGCCGGCCGGCGTCCATCACGTCGGCCGGCGGGACCCGCACCCTGCCGCCCGCCTGCTCGGCCGCCTTGGCGGTGGCATCGGCGTCGGGGGTCTGGAAGTACACCGTCCACGCCGGGCTCGCTCCCTCTTCGGTCAGCGGACCGAGCGCCGCGACGCTCTTGCCGTCCTGCTGGAAGAAGGCGTAGCCGCCCGCGTCGGGCCCGGCGGACTGCACGTCCCAGCCGAAGACCCGGCCGTAGAACTCGGCGGACCCGGCCGTGTCCGGGCTGCCGAGGTCGAGCCAGTTGGGTGATCCGGTCACGAAATCTGTGCTGAGCATGGTGGGTGCCCCTTCGACGGATACGTGTGAGGGGCCCGGCGCCGCGGGCGCGGCGCACGGCCTCCCCCGACGCGTCTCAGTCTTCCACCGCGGCGGGGGCCCCGCGCGACGCCGTGGCCAAGGCCCACCGGCGTACGGGGTCGCGGCCCGGCGCGATGCGGGGCGGTCGGCGGCCCGAGCGGACGCCGGTGCAGTAATGCCGGAGCCCGGCCCCGTCCTGCGGGCCCTGCGAACGCCGCTCTCAGTGCCGGGCGTTGACGAAGCCGGTCGCACAGGCGCAGCGGCCGGGGCTGCGGCCGCGACCGAGGAGCGGACACGGGACCTCCCGGAACACGAGGGGGGAAGCGCTGGGCAGGGAGCGCCGCGCAAGTGACGCGCACCCGGTCGTGCAGGTGTTCCCGTCTCGTCGGCGTGACGCAATGCCGCGCCCACCGGCGAGTGATTCCGCCGGATGGATCAACGGCCGTGGATATCTGGAGGCACCGTCCCGTCACCACGAAAGGACTCCCGTGCGTATCCGCCGCGCCCTGGGCACCGCTGTGTCCGCCCTGCTGCTCACCACCCTCGCCGCCTCACCCGAGGCGCACGCCGCGAACGGCACGCTGACAGTGGACTACTCCCGCTGCAAAGCGGGCACCGGCATCACCGGGGTGGCCTGCCTCCGCGAGGCCGTGAGCAGGCGGGAGAAGGACCCGCAGGACGGCAAGTGCTACAGCCTGCTCACCGAGAACCGGGCCAAGATCCGCCGGCTCTCCAACGGCACCAGCCGCACCCTGGTCTACTTCACCGACCGCCACTGCACGCGGCGCGCGGGCACCCTCGGCGCGGGCCGTCACCTGACGAATCCGCCGGTGCGCAGCGTGCAGTACCCGATCTGACGCACGCGGGCGGGAGCGGGCCGGGCCGGGCCGCTCCCGCCTTCCGGTACGGTCCGGGAGGATGGGTCCCATGGTCACGATCACCTTTGTCCGGGGAAACATCACCCAGCAGCACGTCGACGCCGTCGTCAACGCGGCGAACTCCTCGCTCCTCGGGGGAGGCGGCGTCGACGGCGCCATCCACCGCGCGGGCGGCCCCGCGATCCTCAGCGCCTGCCGCGACCTGCGCGCCTCCCACTACGGCAAGGGCCTCCCCACCGGCCGGGCCGTGGCCACCACGGCGGGCGACCTCCCCGCGGACTGGGTGATCCACACGGTGGGCCCGGTGTTCTCGCAGGAGGAGGACCGCTCGGACCTGCTGGCGTCCTGTCACCGCGAGTCCCTCCGCGTCGCGGACGAACTGGGCGCGAAGACGGTCGCCTTCCCCGCCATCTCGACGGGCGTCTACCGCTGGCCGATCGAGGACGCGGCCCGCATCGCGGTCGAGACGGTGAGGCGGACGGAGACGTCCGTCGAGGAAGTCCGCTTCGTGCTCTTCGACGAGAAGGCGTACGAGGCATTCGCCTCGCAGGTGAGCTGATGTGCTCCCCCCCCCGTTGAGAGTGTTTGCCCAGCCCGAGCCCCTTACGCAGCCGCTGGGATGCCACCACGTCTTGAGGCTGCGGTATCGGGGTAGCGAAGCCGCCGAGGGCGTGCAACCCCAGGGCCTGGTCGACGGCCGCCTCGGCGGGGCCGGTCGGACGTCTGCGAAAACGCCCGGACTCGCTGCTGGGAGACCGCGGCTACGAATACCCAGCGCGGCGATGTCGACCACCATCGAGTCCACGGCTGGCCGTTCGATGACGGTGCGCGCATCGCGCTCCGGACGATCCGAGCGGCTCCGAGGTGGGGAAGGAAGTCCGTCGGCGAACGGCGTACGGGACTTCGCTGCGGCATCGCAGCGACTCTGTGCTTCACGGCGCAGGATGTGCCGGGCTCCCTCCGCGCCCGGCGACCGGGCCGGGTGCCCGGCACTCCGCTTTCGGACATTACGTGGCCGGGCGGTGGCCAGTGGTGATCACCGGTGCCGGTCAGGTTCGGTCTTCGCGATGCGGCCCTGGCCACAGGCCTTCGCGGGCGGCGTGACCGGTCCGGGACCCGCTCCGACGAACGTGTCGGCCCACTGCCGTACCGCCCGTTGGTACGGGACGGTGTTGGTGGCCAGGTTCAGGTCGTGGCCCGCCCCGGGCTGAACGTATGTGGACAGGCAGGCCGCAGGTCCGAAGTACGGGTCCTCCTGGGCCTTGAGCGCCGCCGAGCCGGCACAGTTGCCACTCCGGGAGTCGCAGAAGAAGTGGTCCTGGTCGCCGACGGCCACCAGGACCGGGCGCTGGATCCGGCGGGAGTACGGCAGGAGTCCGGCCACGCCGAGACCGTCGGCCGCCTCCGTGGGGCTGAACACGTCCTTGGTGGCCTCATCCGTGGCGAGCACCGCCGGGTCGGTGGTCGCGGGGGCGTAGAAGTCGGGGCCCCGGGTGCCGGGCCTCGTGGTCAGATACCCCGGGTCGTAGGGTTTTCCGGCGAATGCCGGGTCCAGGGCCGCGGGGTGGAAGGACGAGACGAAGATGTTGACGACTTGCGGGACGACGATCCGGTGGGTGATGCCTGTGAGCACCACGGCGTCCGCGTCGTTGTAGGTGCCCGCTTCGAGGACGCTGATCAGGGAGCCGAGCGAATGGCCGCCGAGGATGACCTTGTGGAAGTCCGTGCCGCCGATCCGCCCGCCGCGCAGGGCCTGGATCACCTGGTGCACGGCCCCGGCCTGGACGGACGCGG
This sequence comes from Streptomyces sp. KLMMK, assembly GCF_036961605.1. Classification (NCBI taxonomy): domain Bacteria; kingdom Bacillati; phylum Actinomycetota; class Actinomycetes; order Kitasatosporales; family Streptomycetaceae; genus Streptomyces; species Streptomyces sp. KLMMK. The sequence continues at coordinate 13,460 of NZ_JBAMDC010000072.1, read as the reverse complement.
TGAGCAGGGCGCTGGGCGGGCGTGAGCTCGCGCCGGTTCCGAGCCGGTCCACGACGAAGGTGGCGTAGCCGGCACGGTTCATGGCCTGGCGGAAGTTGTACGTCTCGGGCTGGTACGGGAAGTCCCAGTAGGTGTGGTTGTACGTCGCGCCGGGCACCAGCACCATCGCCGTGTCGGCCGTACCACCCGCGGGCACGCACAGGGTGCCGTGCATCACCGCCGACACCACACCGGTGACGGGGACGTCGGCGCCCTGGCACGAGGCCGACGCTGCCTGCGCTGCCCCGCTGGGCACGCACACCGCCAGCAGCGCGGCCAGCCCGAGAGCAAACCGCGCTCGGACGGCTTTTCGAAGTCGGGGGAGTCTCAACGTGCCTCCACATTCCGCAGTACGGCAGCCGAAGGCTGCCGACCTGAGCCGAAGACAGAAGCATGCTGGCCACAGGTCTGCCCTACCAGTCGCCCGAACTAGTGGTTTATCACTGGTTGTTGGAGGAGAGATGCGCTCGGTGGACGGCTGGCTCGTTCCGGCCGTTGATGTGAGCAACTGGCTGCGGCCGGATACGCCGGCCAGTGCGGAAGTGACACGTGACTTTCTCCGCTTCACCAGCCCGCGTTCAGTTGACCACCGACCGCCTCGTTCTCCGGCCCTGGACCATGGCCGAGGCTACGGCCGTCCTCGGCGATACCGGGTCGGCCGATCGGGCGGACGGCTTCCCCGCCGAAGGCGACCGTGTCATCGCAGGCACCTTCGGCCGGTACCCCGCCTGGCTCGGCGAGCACGGCCCCACCGTCTGATCATCGAGCATGACAGCGGCCTGGTGGTCGGCTCGCTCGGCCTGTTCTGGCCGCCCGGGGAGAGAACGGTCGAGATCGGGTACTCGGTCCGCGTGCTGGAGAAGGCCGGCTTCCATCGGTGGACCACCGAGGAGAACATTGCCCGGTTCAGGCTCACGAGCCCGGACCGCCGCCTGAGCTGACCCCTTTCGGCCTCCTGGAGGCGATGCCCGCGCGGACGGCTTCCACCTTGCAGCGGAGGTGCTCGGCGAAGGAAATCTCGCCGCCTTCCTGCGGAACACGGTCACCATGGGATGCGCTGGCGCGGCAGGACGCCGAACGGCCGGGCACCGCGGCCCGGGAGCCGGCCGTGGCCCTTCTCGCTCACCGCCTGTGCGAGGCGACGGTGGCCGCCACGATGCGGAGCCGGCGACTGGACCCCACGTAGCGGCGAGCCCGCGGCGGTGGCTCATCCTGGGTTGAATGAGGCATGGTGGCGTTGTGGGCCGGGACGAAAACGAGGACGAAGCCGTCTCAGACCCGGGTGATGATCACTGTGGTGGGGCCGGAGGCGGAGGTGAGGCCCTGGGGGGTCAGGCAGGCGGCTTGATGGGAGGCGAGCAGGGTTACCTCGGTGACGACTGACGCTCCCTTGAACGCGCCGTCGGTGATGGTTCCCCTGCTCACGGTGACGATGTTTCCGTTCGGGCGTACGGCTGCCAGGCTACGGATCGAGGCGGTCGACGTCGTGTCGCCGTGGTGGGGGGACGCCTTCCCCTTTCCCTTGCCGTCGCCCCAGTGGAACGTAAGGGTGCCGCTCGCGGGGCCCAGGAGGCAGGACAAGGTGCCGGCGGAGTCTCCGCCGAAGGTCGCGGAGGTGAACCTGCTGTCCGTCGAGAGAGGGCATCCGACGACCGCCCGGGACGTGACGGAGGTGACCTTCGGCGCGAAGATGAGCCCCGGTGAGTAGGAGGCGGCTACGGTGCCGGCGCACACCAGAAGAGCGCCGGCCGGCTCGTCGTCGGCATGGGCCGTCTGCGTCGTGGGCGTGAGCGCCGCCGCCATGATGGCGACCGCCGCGGCAAGTCTGCGGGCTTTGCGCGGTCCTGTGGTGTTCACGTGGTCCCCTTCCTCGGTCCCTGGTTCTCAGGTGCGGTGGATGCTGACGGTGACGGTGCTCTGCTGGTGGTCCGCCGCCGTGTAGACGCGGCCTTCGTTACCGACTCCGAAGGAGGCCAGGTCCACCAGGCTGCGGGTCAGGTGGGCCCCCTCGACGCGGACCTCCGCGACCCCCGGGCAGGCGTCCAGCACGGCGGTGCCCAGGTGGTGGAAGGTGTGCTGGCTGGAGCGGCTGGTGTGCTCGCTGAAGGCCTTGACGACGGCCTGTTCGGCACGGGCACGGCACTTGCCGTGGTTGGTGTCCGTCCCGGAGTGCCGCCAGGTCACGTTCATCCGGGCGCCGAAGACCCGGTCGGTGAGGGTCTGCGTGGTGGTGTAGGCGTTGCGGGCGAAGCCAGTGAACGTCGCGCCGCCGGTCGCGAAGAGTTCCATGTTCAGCAGGCTGCTGCGTACGACGGGTTCGCCATGGCGGGGGAGTGTGAGGTGTGTGTGATCCTGGTGGCGGGTGAGTGCGGAGAAGTGCTGGGCTGTGGACGTCGGCCGGTCGGACGGGAGCGGGGTGAACTCGGAGGAGGTCAGGTGCACATCGGCGGTCAGGACGCACCGGTCGGCGGTGAGGAAGTGCTCGGCAATCGCGAACGCATAGGTCTCCGGCTCTGACGTCGTGTGCTGGGTACCGAGTGCCAGTACGGAGTTGCTGATCGAACTCACGGGGATCAGGCGGGTGTTGTCTCCGTCCCGGTAGACCTCGGGGTGGCCCATCAGCAGGCGGACGTCTGCCCGGAACCGGCGTACCCGCTGCTGCGGCCCGGACCGGTCCACGAGGAGGAATTCGATTCCGCATTCGCCGTAGGCGTGATCGCCGATGGAATGGCCCATCGTTCTCCGTTCGGCTGGACGAGGCGTGCGCGAACGTGCCGCGGTCACCTTGGCAGGAGCCGCTCGGGCGGTCAATGGGCCACATGAAATTAGGAAAATCCTACCGGCGGTGATCTGGTCGGCCCGGGCCGAGCCGGTCTGGACACGTGCGGTGCCGGATGCCAGCCTGGACCGGTCAACGGGAGGACGGACGAAGGAATTCACCGTATGGCCGACGTCACGCCCTTGCCCGATGCGATTCAGGTCGCCGTGGTCGGAGGCGGGCCCGTCGGTTTGCAGCTGGCCGGGGAACTGGGCCTTCGGGGTATCAGCTGTGTCGTGCTCGAACAGGACGTCCGGCCGCCGCAGGCGACACGTGCACTTGTCCTGCATTCCCGGACCCTGGAATTCCTCGACATGCGCGGAATCGCCGAGCCATTCGTCGCCCACGGCCACCGCTACTGGCACTACCCCCTCGGTGCCGAAGGGGCGATCGCGCCTTTCGCCGCACTGAACAGCTCATTTCCGTATGCTCTCGCTCTTCCTCAGCACCGGACCACAGCGCTGCTGGAGGAGTACGCCCTCAAAAACGGCGCACTCATCGCGCGCGGGACGGAAGTCATCGGAATGCGGCAGGACGAGGGAAGCGCCGAGCTGACCGTCCGGCGTTCGGGGCACGTGCGGCGAATACGTGCCGCCTACATCGCCGGATGCGACGGCGCCCGGAGTGTTGTGCGCCGGCTGTCGGGCATAGCCGCGTCGCGCACCGTGCACCCCTATGACGTCATCTCGGTCGACGCGCGGCTCGACTTCGATCCGCAGCAGCCCTGGAGCCGCTGGGGGCTGGACGGCATGGTGCTGCTCCTGCCGTTCGGCGACGGGCGCTGGCGCGTCATCCTCTACCCCTACCGTTGCCCCGAGGCCTACGACGCACAGGCCGACGCCCCTGATGCCTCCTGGGTCCAGGAGATGCTGTGCCGGATCGCGGGCCGTGAGCTCGCGCTGCGCGAGGTCGAGTGGCTCAGCCGCTATCGCTGCGAGCACCGCCACGCGGCCCGGTACCGGGGCCACCGCGTCGTGCTCGTGGGTGATGCCGCCCACGTCCACCCGCCCACCGGCGGCCAGGGCCTCAACACCGGCCTGGCCGACGCCATGAGCCTGGGGTGGCGCCTCGCCGCATCGGTCACCGATCCTCGCCACGAGGCGCTGCTGGACGCCTACGCCGAGGAACGGCGCCGCTCCGCCACCCACGTCATGCGGCTCACCGCCGCCATGCTCCACTTCAACGCGCTGCCCTCGCCCTGGGGCCACGCGCTGCGCGCCGCCGTCCTGACCGCCCTTCGCCCGCCCCTCCCGCGACGACGCCTCGCGGCGCGCCTGGCCGGCCTGCCAGGGAGCGCCACGCGGCGCGGCACGCGCATCCGGAGCGGCGCGGCAGCCCCTGACGTGCCGCTGCTGACCACGGCGACCACCGCCCCCAGAAGGCTGTTCGAGGCCCTCAGGGCAGGCCATCACGTGCACCTGACCCCCGTCCGAGGCACGCCGGACGCTCGAGCACCGGGCATCACGCTGCCCATGGTGACCGTTCGGTCCGCGGCCTTTCGGCAGCCGTGCATCGTCCGTCCGGACGGCCACTACCTGTGAGTCCCGGCCCACCTGACGACGACCGGGCCCGGACAGCGGTGCCCGGCCGCGTGCCGTGCCTCGCCCCCTTCGCCTGCTACGCGGCGCTGCTCTGCGGGGCGCTCGCCATCGCCTCGGTCACGGCGGCCGTGCCCGCGGTCGCGGCCGACCTGGAGATGGCGCCTGCCCAGAGCCAGTGGTTCGCTGCCGCTTATCAACTCGCCTGCGGTCCCCTGCAACTGGCTGTGGGCCACTTCGCCGATCAGTACGGTGCGCGCCGCATCCTGCTCGTCGCCCTGGCCACCTTCGCCGCAGCAAGCCTGCTGGCCGCTGCAGCCACCGCCGCCGCCGTCCTCATTGCGGCCCGACTGGTCCAGGGCGCCGGTGGTGCTGCCCTCTCTCCCGTCAGCCTCGCCCTTCTGCTCACCCTGCGCCGGAGAACGGAAAACGAGCCGCATGCCGTTGCGGGATGGGTCTCCACCGCCGCGGCAGCCTCCTGCCTCGGGCCGGTACTGGGTGGCCTGCTCACCAGCCTGATCGGCTGGAGGGCGGTCTTCGGCGCCCTCACCCTCCTCGCGGCCATCAGTGCGGGCTGCGCCCTTCACGCACTCGGCGAACCCGGACCCTCGACGACGCCGCCCCGGCACCCCATGGACATCGCCGGAATCACCTTGTGCACTGCGGTCGCCATTACTGTGCTGATCACGCTGACCGCTCCGACGGTCACCGCTTCCGCACCGGCGCAGGCATCGACCGGGCTGCTGACCGTCACACTGATCGGCCTTCTCGTCCTCCGGACGCGACGTGCCCCTCAGGGCGCCCTGGACGCCGGGCTGCTGCGGCAGGCCGTCACGCGCCGAGCGCTGCTCGTCCTGCCGGCGCTCTTCGGCGCGAACTCCGCCTTCACGTTCCTCACCTACTTCACCCTCACCCGCGTATACGGTCTGAGCCCGCTCTCGGCGGCGCTCATCGCCCTGCCTGCCGCAGCCCCCGCCGTCCTCACCGCCCGCCTGGCCGCCAAGCGGACCGGTGAACACCGAGACGGCACACGGCTCATGCGTACCGGGCTTCTGTGCATCGCGGCCGGCATGCTCATCAGTGGCTCCGGACAGCGGCATCCCACGCCCCTGTGGCTGCTCAGCGGCGCATGCGCCTTCGTGGGGAGCGGCCTGGGCCTGGCCAACGGCTCCGCCATGACCGTCGTCAGCCGCAGCCGCAGCCGCACGTCACACCGCACCGCGCAAGCGGCGGCAACGGCGACAACCTTCGCCATGCTCGGTGGCGCGACGGGGCCGGCGGCGGCAGGAGCCGCGCTCGCCCTGGCCGGGCATCCTCCCCACGCCTGCGGGGCATCGACCTGCGACGCGCTCGGCACGACACTGGGCACTCAACTAGCGCTTTCTCTCCTGGGTTTGCTCACTGCTGCCTCGGCTTTCGTACTCACCGGGCGGCGACACGAACGGAGGAGGCAACGGTAACGAGGCGTGCGCGGCGAACGGCCCTCCCACCCGTTACGACCGGTCGCGGGCCGGACTGCCCGTGGCCGAGGCGGGCGCCCTGGTCATGGAACACCCGGCGAGCCGGCGGCTGCGCGCGGTGCAGATGCCGGCGCTGTACCGTTCCGGCCGCCAGGCCTAGGCCCTGGGCGTGTACGAGGACACCCGGCGCTACCTCTGCACCGAACTCGGCCACCTGCCGCCCGCGGAAGGCGCCCCCGGCGCCGAATTCGCCGCGCTGCACCAGCGGATCCTGCGCTCGGACCCCACCCTGCGCCTGCCCACGGCGCAGTGTTCAAGCCCCTGTCCGGCTTCAAGGGCCGGGCGTCCTGGCCGTGGTCGCGGGGGACCCCGCCCTTCCGGCGGGGACTTCCGTGCCAACATGACCGCCGGCGGCACGGTGCTCGCCACCGACCTCGACGAGAACGACCTGCGGATCGCGGAACGCATCGGACCGAGCCTGCGCGCCGACGGGCTGTACCTGGCCGGCATCGACGTCATCGGCGGCCGGCTCACCGAGGTCAACGTCACCGGCATGGCGGGTCCGCCCCAGCTCGACGACCTGACCGGCGAACGTCATGACCTGCGGATCGTCCAATGGCCGGAGGACAGGAGCGAGCACCTGCAAAAGGGCCGGAGCGCGCGTTCGTGATCACACCGGGACACGGGCGCACCTTTCGCCGGTGCGCGCCGGTGCGGCGATCGGCGCCGATGCCGCCGGGGGCCGTTCGATATGTACCTTCAAGTCATCACACCGATCGGATTCGGTCAGCACAATCCCACAAGAAGTCTCGCCGACTTCTAGTGGATGCGGCTCTTCCGCACCTCGTGAAGCTCCCTAAGGATCGGGGGGCATCCGGAAGCGGCTAGTCCGCTTCTTTCGCTCCACACCCCGATGAGGACCCATGCCGGCCCCGTTCGCCTTCCACGCCGCCTCCTGCTGCCGACGGAGATTCACCGAGGAGGTCCTGGACAGTTGAGATTCCGGATCGGTCGCCCGAGCAGCACGCCCACACGCCCGGCCCCGGAGTACCGGGAGTACCCGCAGTACCAGGAATACCCGGATTACTCGGAGTACCCGCAGTACTCGGAATACCAGGAGTACCCCGAGCCGGTCCACGCCGGTCACGGCGTCCATGCCGGCCATGGTGTCCATGCTGGCCACGCCGTAGACGCCGACCACGGCGTCCAGGCCGAGCCCGCCGAAGAGCCGGCGGCCGTCGAAGCGCCCTTGTCCGACCACGAGATATCCCTCATCAGGACGTCCCTTTCGGTGGTCGAGCCCCACGCGGGGGAAATCACGGTCTACTTCTACGCAGTCCTGTTCGCCCGTTACCCCGAAGTCCGCTCGATGTTCCCGGACGGGATGGACACCCAGCGCGACCGCCTCCTGCGCGCGCTGCTGCGCATCGTGGATCTGGTCGACGACCCCGAGAACCTCGTCCGTTTCTGCGGACACCTCGGCCGCGATCACCGCAAGTTCGGTACGCAGGCCGCGCATTTCCCGGCCGTGGGCGAATGCCTCCTCGCCACGCTGGCCCGGTACGCCGGTTCCGCGTGGACCCCGGAGATCGCCGCCGCCTGGACGAAGGCGTACGGCACGGTCGCGCAGGTCATGATCAGTGCGGCCGAGGAGGACGAGGCGATACGGCCCGCCGTATGGCCCGCGACGGTCGTGCACCGCGTCTCGCGCGGCCACGGCATCGCCGAGATCACCGTACGTCCCCAGATGCCCTACGAGTACGCCGCAGGCCAGTACGTGAGCATCGAGACTCCGTGGTGGCCGAAACGCTGGCGCTACTACTCCGTCGCCAACGCGCCCCGCGAGGACGGCACTCTCACCTTTCACGTGCGCGCCGTGCCCGGCGGCTCGGTCAGCGAGGCGCTGGTGCACCGGGCGGTGGTGGGCGACGTCATCCGGCTCGGCCCCCCGATGGGTGACATGGTCCTGGACGCGGCCGACCAGGACGAACTGGTCTTCGTGGCCGGGGGCACCGGTCTCGCCCCGGTCCGCGCGCTCATCGAAGAGGTCGCCCGCCGAGGGGGATACCGGCAGGTCCACGTGTTCGTCGGTGCCCGGACCGGGGCCGAGCTGTACGGGGTCGACGACATGCTGAGGATGGCCCAGCGGCACCACTGGCTGACCATCAAGGGCGCGGTCTCCGACGAGTACATTCCCGGGATCCGCGGCTCCCTCCCCGACGTCCTGGCCGACTACGGGCCCTGGTACGAGCACGACGTCTTCCTCAGCGGCCCGGCCCCGATGGTCGCCTCCGCCAAGGAGATGCTCACCCTCAGCGGCACCCGGCCCGGCCGCATCCACCACGACCCCTTCGAGACTCCCGTCCTGTCCGTCCCCTGACTCCCGTCCGGTCCGCTCCCCGAGCCGTGCCTCCCCTCCGCATCCGACCTGTCACCCGCCAGGAGACCCCTTCGTGACCATGCCTCCGCCGCCCTTCGGATCAGCGGGTGAACACCAGCTGCAGCAGCACATGGGCACCGCGGACCGCGCCGCCCGGTTCTACGACCAGCAGGTGCGTCGCCATCTCACGCCGGAGATGCAGGAATTCATCGGGCGCCAGGCCATGGTCTTCCTGGCCACCGCGGACTCCCACGGGGAGTGCGACGCCAGCTTCCGGGCGGGGCCGCCGGGCTTCGTCCACGTGATCGACGCCCAGACCCTCGCCTATCCCGAATTCCGCGGCAACGGTGTGCTGGCCAGCGCGGGCAACATGGTCGAGAACCCTCACCTCGGCATGCTCTTCGTGGACTTCACCCACCACCATGTGGGGCTCCACGTCAACGGCGTCGCCCACCTGTACCACGACAGCGATCTCCGCCGCCTCCGCCCCGGCCTGCCCACCGACGTCGCACCCGGCCGCAGTCCGGAAATGTGGGTGCACCTCACCGTCGAGGAGGCCTATATCCACTGCTCCAAGTACATACCCCACCTGGTGCCGGCGCCCCGTCCCGCCGGCCGCGACGTCTCCCGCCCCAAGGACTCGGACTACTTCACCCGGCCCCGCGCGGCCTACTGAGGCACGTGGGGGCCCGCGCCGTGCAGCCGGCGTCTTCGCCGGGTTCCGGTGAGCGGCTCCGCCGCCCGCCGGCCGTCAGCACAAACGGGTGTGGCGGCAGATGATCCGGCCGCCGCCGTGGGAACCGCCGGACGAGCCGCCGGAGCCGCCGGAGTCGCCCAGGCGGGGAATCCCGTCGGGGAAGGCGGTGTTGCGGTCGCGGTCGCCGGGGAAGGGGTCGCGGTAGTCCGGATCGCGGTCGCCGTCCCGGTCCGGCAGGTCCACGGACGTGCCGGTTCCCCGGTCGGGCTCCGGGCAGCCGTTGTCCTTGGACGACAGGTAGAGCGTCACCCGTGCGCCGCTCTCGACCTTCGCGCCCTCGGCCGGGTCGTGCGCGCACACCCGCCAGTCGTCGTACTCGCCTTCGTCGGGCAGCTTGTCGTTGCGGTACGCCTTGCGCGCCTCGATGCGGCCGGCGGGGACCCCCAGGGCGACGACCTCCGCCCGGGCCGTCCGCCACGTCTTCCACACCAGCTCGGGCATCGTGGGCCACGGTATGGGCTGCCCGTCCGTCTTCGGGCACGGGGCGTCCTTCGGCACGACGCCGAAGTCGAGCACGGGCTTCATGCCGAGCGGCGGGCCGGCCTCCTGGAAGCAGACGGTCCACGTCGTACGGCCCCGGATGAACTTGTTCTTCTCGGACGCATCGTGGGAGTTCACGATGAAACCGGCCTTCCGGGCCTTTCCATAGGCGACGTCCAGATTCTGGCCGCGGTAATCGGCGGCCGGCGGTCGCGTCGGCTCCGCGGTGCGCGTCCTGGCGGAGGCGGCCGCCGCGCCGGGCGTCACGCCGCGGGACTGCTTCGTCCCGGCCGCTTTCGCGTCCGCCGCGCTGCCCTGCGCACTGTCCTTCTGCAGGTCGGGCATGACGGCGCCCAGTACGGCCACGGCGGCGACCGCCGTCGCGGCCTTCCGGCGCTTCGACCAGGGCTTGCGCTGCCGGGGTGCGCCCTCCGGGTCGTGCGGGGGATCGGACGGTGCCGGGGTGGTCTGCGGGCCAGGCATGGCGACGCCCTTCGAATTCGTGCAATTGTGCGGGCGTATCGTACACAGCCCGCAGCGGTCGCCGGCCCCGGCCCCGGGGGACGGGGGCTCGGGCGGCTCGTGGGGTTCGGGGCCTGCCGGGCTCAGGAGCCGGAGACGAAGTGCAGGGCCGCGATGGCCGCCGCGAGCACTCCGGCCAGCACGGTGATCAGGGCCGAGGACGTCAGCAGGTAGGTGCTCCCGAGGCTCGCCGTCGCGCCGTTGACGAGCGCCACGACCTCCGTGGGGCTCGGGTGGCGCTTCGGGCCGGCGGGGCCGGTGCCGTCGGGGTGCTGCGTGCCGGTGCGGCGGCTCATGGGGGCCTCTCCTCCATCGGGGCTGTTATCGAAGAAGGGGCGGAAAGCGCCCGTCCCGTGCAAGTCCCGTCCCGTGCAAGTCCCGTCCCGTGTAACACCCGTCCCGTGCAAGTCCCGTGGCCGACGGCTGCCGAAGAGCGGCCCCGGCGTCCTTTGCACGCCATCGCCTTCTCAGGGACCTATAAGGGTGTGAAACGACCCGGAGGAGGTGGCTGCGTGAGCCCCCGAGGAGATCACGGGGCCGTACCCCCTGAGTTGCCGGTTTTCGCCGCTTTCTTCAGGGTGGAGTACCCACGAGTCGTGCACAGCCTGATGAGAGCCGGGGCGACCTATGAGGAAGCCGAGGACGCGGCGCAGGACGCCATGCAGGAGCTCCTGCGCACATGGCCGGGGTGCAAGAGCCCCGCGGGCTGGGTCCGGACGGTCGCCTGGCACGCGTATTGCAAGAAGGCCGAGCGCAATCGCAGGCGACTCGCTCTGGAATCACGGAGCGCGCGCCTGTCGGCAACGGCGTCACCGGACCGCGCCGAACCGGACGAGCACGCAAAGGTGCTGGAGATCCTGCACGGTCTCCCGCCCCGGCAGGGACAGGTCCTGGCCCTGCACCTGGACGGGTACTCCGCGCAGGAAACCGCTGAACTCCTCGGCGTGAAGGCGAGCACCGTCCGCAGCAACCTGCGGCACGCGATCGCCACGTTGCGCAGCCTGCTGGACAACTACGAGGAACAAGAAGGAGGTCCGCGTGTCCGCAAGTGATGAGCGGGGTCTCGCAACACGCAGGGCCCGGCCGAAGGCCGCCGGAGATGCCGCGCCGTGCGTGCATCCGGCCTTCGAGCGTTTTCTCCGGACCGTCCGGGCCGACATCGAAAGCCGGCTCACACCGGCCGCGGTGGAGGAGCGCCTGCAACGGCTCGTCGGGGCCGCGACGGGTGCGGTACCGGACGCGGGCCCCGCACGGACGGCCGGCGTCTCCGGCTTCGCGTCCCAGGCCGCCTGGGCCGCCTACGGCTATCACGTCGTCCACCTCTGGCTGCTGGCCGTCGCGACGGCGGGCCGCCCCGGTGTCCGTCTCCACCGGGACGACGTCGACGCGCTGGCGGTGGAGACGGCGGCGCGGGCGCTGAACAGCTTCCGCGAGGGAGCGCAGCAGCCGGTTCCGGAACCGCGGGACGCCGTACCGGAGTTGAAGGCTGCTTTCCTCACCGAGTGCGTCCGGCACCTGCCCTACGTCGACCGGAGCCGCCATCTCATGCCCGAGCAGGACTCCTTCGACGAGTTCGAGGACACGGACGCGTCCGGTCTGGTGGGCGTGCTGTGGGACTGCGCGACCACCGGGCAGGCCGGGGAGCTGCGTCGCGTGGCCGGAGACGACGAGGAGGCGGGCGGCACCGAAGAGATCGTCACCTTGACGCCCATCGCCATCCGCGCCGCGGCCCAGCGGTACCCGGAGGGAGTGCCCCCGGACCGATGGCCTGATCTCCTCTCCTGATCTCCTCTCCTGATCGCACCACCGGACGCAGGTGACATCTCATGAACGCGAACGACGGGAAAGTGCGGCAGGTGCTGCGGCGTTCGTGCGAGCTCGACCACGGGCACTACGCGGTCGGCGTCGAACTCCAGCCGTACAAACTCACGGGGGTCGTCGTCGGGGCCGACGGTGTGGTCATGGCCCGCACCCGTCGGCACCTCACGGTCATGGAGCCGGCGGAGGTGGTGCAGCGCGTGGCCGAGATGGCGGGGCGTCTGATGGACGACAGACTCGGCTGCGCCTTTCCCCGGGAAAGGGTGTGCGTCGGGGTCCAGGTGGGCGGCCCCGTCGATCCGGACACGGGAACGGTCCTCCACCTCGTCAACGGCCCCGACGACCACCGGCACGAGAAGCCCCCGCCGTACGAGTGGGTGGACGTCCCCCTCGGCGCGGAGCTCGCCTTCAAGGTGGGCTGCGCCACGTCGGTGGAGAACGACGCGCACGCCTTCGCGGCGTACGAGCAGAGCCTCGGCGTGGGCAGCACGAGCGCGACGTTCGGGGTCGTCCTCGTCCGCGACGGCGTGGGTGCCGGAATGGTCGTGCGGGGCGAACGGATCTCCGTCCCGATGGAGTTCGGGCACCTCCAGGTCTGGCAGCGGGGCCGGATCTGCGATTGCGGCATGCGGGGGTGCATCGAGAGCCAGGTCGGGAACCGGGCCCTGACCGCCGTGGTCAAAGAGCTGACCGGGCGGGAACTGGACGGGCTGGAGGCGGCGATCGCGCTCGCCGACAGCACGGACCCGCAGGCGCGCCAGGCGGCGGCGGCATTCCGCAAGGCCGGGACATCGATCGCCCGTGGCATCGCCACCTTGCTCACCACGTTCGGCCCGGCCCATGTGGTGATCTACGCGGCGGAGGACCTCATCAGCGGCGGGCCGGGGCGCCGGGCGGCGAACTCCTTCCTCCACGCGATGAGGAAGTTTCCCGCGCACACGTTCCACATCAGCAGGGACTGTCACATCGTCACCAAGCCGCTGGATGCCGTCCGTGGTGCGCACGGCGCCGCGCTGATCGCGCTGCAGAGTTGTTTCGGCGTCCGGCTCCGACCCCGGTAGGTAGGAGTGTCCCCCATGCGCCCACGGATCCACGACGACGGCCGGCTCGCCATCGGACTCGACATCGGAGGCACGAAGATCGCAGCAGGAGTGGCCGACGCGGGAGGCCGCATCGTCGAACGGGTCCCGGCCGTGCCGTGCCCCTCGGACCAGGCGGCCATCCTGAAGGCCGTTTCCGTCCTGGTCGAAGAACTGCACGCCCGGCATCCCGGGACCGCCGCCGTCGGTGCCGGAGCGGCGGGCCTCGTCCACTGGCCCGAAGGCCGCATCCGGACCGCTCCCAACACCGCCTACCGCGATCTGCCGCTGCGCCGCCTGCTCCAGGAGGCCACCGGGCTGCCGGCCCTCGTCGACAACGATGCCAACGCCGCCTGCTGGGCGGAGTACCGCAAGGGGAACAGCGCCGCCTACATGGCGTTCATCACCGTGGGCACCGGCGTCGGCGGCGGCCTCGTCCTGGCGGACCGCCTCTTCCGCGGCCGCACCGGAATCGCCATGGAGTTCGGGCACACGATCGTCGACCCGCACGGCACCGAGCGCTGCGGCTGCGGCGTCGTCGGCTGCCTCGAACCCCTGGCCTCCGGGCG
>NZ_JBAMDC010000719.1:0-1511 GCF_036961605.1 Streptomyces sp. KLMMK | reverse complement strand
AGTCGGCGAGCTCGATGAGTTCGAGTCTGGTGCGCCGGTGAATTTGCCATTCGCGGACCTGCTGGCCCATGGCTTTGAAGGCCTCCGGACTGACCGCGGGCAGGAACGACGTGAATGCCTTGCCGTCCGGATACCGCGCCTTCCGAGGGGCGAACGTATACCCAAGGAACTTGAACGACGTGTGCTCGGCAGAGCCTCGCCGTCTGGTGTCCTTGCAGTAGACGAGCTTGGTCTTGTCGGGATGCAGCCGCAGCCCGACTTCCTCCATCCTCGCTTCAAGCGCCGCCCACACCTGTCGGGCCTGGCGCTCGGTCACGCAGTGCACCACCGCATCATCCGCATAACGTTCGAAGTCCACCGACGGGAATTCCCGCTCTAGGAACAAGTCGAACGCGTAGTGCATGAAGAGGTTGGCGAGCACGGGCGAAACCGCAGACCCCCTGAGGAGTCCCCCGGTCCCGCTCTTGAAGGGTTCCGTCGGGCAGCTGAAGCGGCGCAACAAGCCACCGCTTCACATACAGCACTACCCAACGCTGGTCGGTGTTCGCCTTCACGGCCTTGACCATGAGAGCGTGATCCACGGAGTCGAAGAACTTCTGGACATCGAGGTCCAGGACCCAGTCCTTCTTCCAGCACCGCTGTCGGCACCGCTCGACCGCCTGCAACGCCGATCGCCTGGGCCGGTATCCGTGGAATCGTCATGGCAGATCGACTCCGTCCTGGGCTCCAGCGTCAGGGCGACCACCGTCTGGGCGATCCGGTCGGCCACAGTGGGCACCCCGAGGATTCTCGTTCCTCCGGGCTTTGGGATCTCGACCGCCTTCACCGGAGGAGGAAAGTACGTCCCTGAGGACATTCGGTTCCATATCTTGTATAGGTTTCCCCGAAGATCCTTCTCGAAGTCCTCGATCGAGCACCCGTCCACCCCGGCCGCACCTTTATTGGCCTTGACTCTCTCGTATGCCTCCCACACCAGCCGCTTCGAATGGCGAACGGCTTGTCCGTCGGACCTGACATGCTCACCCGCTTCCTCCCGGGGAACTCCCGGTTGTTCGCGCGAACAGATCACCAATGAGCCTGCCCCTTCACTCCACCCCGATTACCAGGACTTCATCACTACTACGAACCGGTCCGCCAGCGCGTGCCGCATCGGTACCCCACGCCTCACGGTTTCCGCCGCCCGGCGCGCTCCCTCTCGCCAACCCGCCTCTCTGAAACAGAGTTGGCCGAATCAGCACTCGCCTTCCCACGTTCCACGCAGAAGCCGCAGACCGGACTCGCGCCGCCTCAATGCCGGACACACCGCCTGGCCAATAGGCGGGACCCCGCCAGGCTCATCCCGGCGCCCCTTAACTGCCCCGGCTTTGATGTCAGCTACTTGTTTCGACACTTCGTCAGCGGTTCGCTTTCGCTCGCCTTCCCGGTCCCCACCTGACGCCTCTTGGACACCTTTCCTCAACGCTCACCACGACGGTCTTCAACCAACGCAGCTTGAGGTGGTTTGCCCCCCC
>NZ_JBAMDC010000718.1:0-1531 GCF_036961605.1 Streptomyces sp. KLMMK | reverse complement strand
CGCGCACGATTTCGTACGGCGCCTCCCGCGCGGCTACGACACGCCCTGCGCGGACGCCCCGCTCTCGGGCGGCGAAGCCCAGCGCCTGGGCCTCGCCCGCGCCTTCGCCCACGCGGGCCGCCTCCTGATCCTGGACGACGCCACGTCCAGCCTGGACACGGCGACGGAACGCCGCGTCACAGCAGCCCTGCACGCGACCGCCGCCCCCACGCGCGTCCTGATAGCCCACCGCGTGACCACGGCCGCGAGCACGGACCGCGTCCTGTGGCTCCACGAGGGCGGGGTGAAGGCGGTGGCCCCGCACGCCGAGTTGTGGCGGGACCCGGAGTACCGGGCGGTCTTCGATGCGTGAGACGACGTCATGACCGTCGGCCGGGCCGCAAGCCTCCCGCCGGCACAGGAGGTCCCCGTGATACCCGTTGAGCCCGGGCTCGTCCGGCGAGGGGTCCGTTACCTCGCCGGGCGGCGGCGCGTCGTTGCGGCGCTGCTCGCGTGGTCCGTCGTGGAGGCCGGGCATACCTTCGCGCTGGGGTACGCGCTGGCCGAGGCGCTCGACGGGGGGTTTCTCGCCGGGCGGCCCCGCACGGGGCTCGCGTGGCTGGGGCTGGCCGCGGTGGCCGTGGTCGTCGGGGCGTACGGGACCGGGCGCACGTACGGCGGTGTCGCCGGTCTCGTGGAGCCCTTCCGGGACGGGCTCGTGAGGACGGTCGTCTCCCGCGCCCTGCACCGGGGCGACACCGCGGCCGTCTCCCGGCTGACGCACCAGGTGGAGATCGCCCGTGACGCCTTCGCCGGCCTGGTCATGGTCTCGCGCTCGTTCGTCTTCACCGCGGCCGGCGCCCTGACGGGGCTGTTCCTGCTCGCGCCCCCGCTGCTGGCGGTCGTCGCGCCGCCCCTCGTGCTCGGCCTCGCCCTGTTCCTGGCGACGCTGCGCCCGCTGGCCCGCCGCCAGGAGGCGTACCTCGCCGCGGACGAGGCCCTCGCCGCCGCGCTCGGCGACGTCTTCTCCGGTCTGCGCGACGTCACCGCGGCGGGTGCCGAGCCCCGCGTCCGCGCGGAGACGGGCGCGCTCACCGACGCCGCGCTGCACGCCTCCCGTGCGCTCGCCCGCTGGTCCGTCGTCCGGGTCGTGGCCCTGGCCCTGGCCGGTCAGCTGCCGCTGGTGCTCCTGCTGGCCGGGGCGCCGTGGCTGCTGGACCGGGGCGTGACCGCGGGCGGCCTGGTGGGCGCACTGGCCTATCTGACGCAGTCCTTGATGCCCGCGCTGCAGAACCTCGTCCACGGCCTGGGTACGAGCGGCTCGCGCCTGGCCGTGGTGGTGCGCAGGCTCACGGCGCCGGGCCCGCCGGGCCTGCCGTGCCCGCCGGTCGCCGGGGCGGCGGACGCCCTGCCGGCTGCCCCGCCGCCCACCTTCGCCCCCGCCCTCGAACTGCGCCGCCTCACCTTCGCGTACGGCGACCGAGCCGACCCCGTCGTACGGGACCTGGACCTGACGCTGCCCCGGGGCGCGCACCTCGCGGTCGTCGGCCCC
>NZ_JBAMDC010000717.1:0-1542 GCF_036961605.1 Streptomyces sp. KLMMK | reverse complement strand
AGCCCGAGCTGGCAGCCGCAGCCCAGCGCGCCGACACCCGCACCCAGGACGCCCTGGCCGACTTCAACCGCCTCGCCCCCGCCGCCGCCCGCGACGCCTACGCCGAAGCCGTCACCGGCCCCGACATCACCGCGGCCCAGGGGCACCTCGGCCGCCTCACCAGGAGCCAGGCGGCCGGCGAGCTCGCCACCCAGCCGGCCGAGCCCGTCCGCTCGGCCCTCACCACCCGCCTGCAGCGCATGCGCGGCGTCGAGACCGCCCTCGCCGGGAGCGAGGCGCCCCGCCTGGAAGTCCTGCGCCACGAGGCCATGACCGAGCTGGAGCGGCGGGTGATGACCGCCGCGCTGTGCCTCTTCGCCGCCCTGTTCACCGGCATCTGGTCCACCCGCTCGGTGACCCGCCCGCTCGGCGCCGTACGGCTGGGAACCCGGCGCGTGAGCGCCGACCCGGTGACCGAGGAGCCCATCGCCTTCAAGGGCCGCGACGACGAGTTCGCGGAAACCGCCCGGGCCGTCAACCACCTCCAGGGCAAGTTCCGCCGCCAGCAGGGCCGCATCGCCGCCCTCGAAGGCGAGCGCACCCGCCTGATCACCGCCCGCCAGGACGCCGCCGACGAGCGCGACTCCCTGCGCGCCGAGCAGCAGCGGCTGACCGAGCGGCTCGCCGCCCTGACCGCCGAGCAGCCCGGCGGCCGCGCCGGCGAGACGGGCATCCTCGTCGGCCTCTCCCTGCGCACCCTTGGCCTCGTCGAGCGCCAACTGGCCGTCATCGAGGGCATGGAGGCCCACGAGGCGGACCCCGAGCGCCTGGAGACCCTCTTCAAGCTCGACCACCTCGCCACCCGCATGCGCCGCAACAGCGAGAACCTGCTCGTCCTCGCCGGTGCCGAGAGCGGCACCGGCCGCGCGGGCCCTGTCCCCCTGCTCGACGTCCTGCGGGCGGCCGTCGGCGAGACCGAGCGCTACCAGCGCGTGCGCATCCAGTCCCTGCCGCCGCACGCCCGCCTCGCCGGCTTCGCCTCCGAGGACGTGAGCCACCTCGTCGCCGAACTGCTGGAGAACGCCACGGCGTTCTCCCCGCCGGACGCCCAGGTGCAGGTCTCCGCCTGGCACCTGGAGGGCGGCGAGATCGTGCTCTGCGTCCAGGACGAGGGCATCGGCATGGCGCCCGAGCGGCTCGCCGAGGTCAACGCCCTGCTGGCCGACCCCGACCCCGCCTGCCCCCCGCTGCCGGCCGCCGACCACACCGGCCGGGCCGACGGCGCGGTCCGCTCCGGGCGTGCGGCGCAGTCGCCGCTCGGCCTCGGCCTCTACGTCGTCGCCCGGCTCGGCCTCCGGCACGGGGTGCGCGTCCAGCTGCGCGAGCAGACCACCGGCGGGGTCGCCGCGGTCGTGGTGCTGCCCGTGAGCCTGCTGCCCGCCGGCCCCCCGGCCGTCACCGGCCTCGGAGACACCCCGCCCGTCCCGGGCGCCGCGGCCGTCCCGCAGGTCCACCTCCCCGGCTCCATCGCCGAGGCCAACTCCCATACGCTGCGCGGCCGCC
>NZ_JBAMDC010000716.1:0-1547 GCF_036961605.1 Streptomyces sp. KLMMK | reverse complement strand
CAGCTGGAGCGCCTGCTGGCGAACCTGGTCGACAACGCCCTGCGGCACGCCGCCTCGCGCGTGGTGATCACGGCGTCGCTCGACGGGGCCGCGGGGCGGGCGGTACTGGAGGTGACCGACGACGGGCCGGGGATCCCCGAGGAGGAGCGCGAGCGCGTCTTCGAGCGCTTCGTCCGGCTGGACGCCGCGCGGACCAGGGAGAGCGGCGGCAGCGGGCTGGGGCTGGCCATCGCCCGGGAGATCGCGCGCGCCCACGGCGGGGGCCTCGATGTGGCGCCGGGCGGGACGGGGGCCCGCCTGGTGGCGTGGTTCCCGCTGTCCGGTGGCGCACCGCCCGGAGGGTCCGGTTCAGAAGGGTTTGATTCCGGAACAACCGATTCCTGAAGGTCCGCTCAGGAATCTCAGGATTCCTTCAGGCGGGGCCGACGATAGTGATCGGTGTGACCGTGGATTCCGTGCACCTCGATGGCCGTGACGAGCACCGCGCGCAGGCGCGGGACCCGTCCGCCGCGGCACGGCGCAACCAGGAGGCGCTGCTGCTCGGCCTGGCCGTCCTGATCAGCTGCTTCGGCTACGCGTACACCGGCCTCGCGACGACCGGCCGGATACCCGGCGGCTTCGCCGGGTTCGCAGGCGCGATGGCCTGTCTGGCGCTGGTGCCGCACCTGGCCGCGCGCCGCTGGGCCCCGTACGCCGATCCGCTGATCCTCCCCCTGGCCGTGCTGCTGTCCGGGACGGGCCTGGTGCTGCTGTACCGGCTGGACTTCTCCTACGGCGAGCGCTACTCCTCGGACCCGACGGCCTCCAACCAGCTGATGTGGACGGTCATCGGCGTGGGCCTGTGCGTGGGCGTGCTCGTCGCGCTGAAGGACCACCGCCGGCTCCAGCGCTACATCTACCTGACGATGGCCGTGGCGCTGGTGCTGCTGATGGCCCCGGCGTTCTTCCCCGACGACACCTACGGCGCCAAGCGCTGGATCTACCTCGGCTCGCTGTCGTTCCAGCCGGGCGAGTTCGTCAAGACCATGATCACGGTGTTCTTCGCGGGCTACCTGGTCATCCACCGCAACGCGCTGGCCCTCACCGGCCGCAAGGTGCTGGGCGTGCGGCTGCCGCCGGGCCGGCAGCTCGCGCCGATCCAGACGGTGTGGGTGCTGAGCCTGCTGGTCCTGGTCCTCGAGCGCGACCTGGGCACCTCGCTGATCTTCTTCGGGCTGTTCGTCGTGATGCTGTACGCGGCCACCGAGCGGTTCAGCTGGGTGCTGTGCGGCGTGCTGATGGCCTCGGCGGGCGCCGTCGTGGTCGGCTCGGTGGAGCCGCACGTCAAGGGCCGGATCGACGCCTGGCAGCACCCGTTCGAGGCGCTGCACAGCCAGCAGGCGGGATCGGACCAGCTCGCCAAGGCGCTGTTCGGCTTCGGCAGCGGCGGGATCACCGGCACCGGGCTCGGCCGGGGGCATCCCGAGCTGATCGGCTTCGCCGGCCGCAGCGACTTCATCCTCACCACCGTCGGCGAGGAACTGGGCCTGGCCGGCACGATGGTCGTC
>NZ_JBAMDC010000715.1:0-1550 GCF_036961605.1 Streptomyces sp. KLMMK | reverse complement strand
CGGCCGCGGCGGGGGCCGCGGCGGCCCGGCGCCGGCGGGCGAGCGGGTAGCCCAGGCCCAGCAGGACGAACCAGACGGCGATGACGTACAGGGCCACACGGGTGTCGGAGTCCCAGGCGACCAGGACGGTGACGAAGGCGAAGGCCGCGAGCGCGATCCAGTTCGTGTACGGGGCGCCGGGCATGCGGTAGGAGGAGGCGACCGCCCGGCCCTGCGCCACGGCCCGGCGGTAGCGCAGGTGCGTCACGAGGATGATGCTCCACACCGTGATGGCGCCGCCGGTGGAGACCGCCGTGATGTAGGCGAACGCGTGCTCCGGGTCGAGGGCGTTGACCAGCACGCCCAGGGCCATGACCAGCGCCGAGATGACGACCGCCGTGGCCGGCACGCCGCGCTTGCTGAGCCGGCCGAGGGCCGCGGGGCCGTGGCCGTTGAGGCCGGCCGTGCGCAGCATGCGCGCCGTGGCGTACAGCCCGCCCGCGTTGCACGAGGACAGCGCCGAGGTGAGGACGACGAAGTTGACGATGCCGGCCGCCGCCGGGATGCCGATCTTGGTGAAGGCGGCGACGAACGGGCTCGTCCCGGGCTGGAACTCCTGCCAGCTCACGACCGACAGGATGACGAAGAGCGCGCCGAGGTAGAACAGGCCGAAGCGCAGCGGCAGGCTGTTGATGGCGCGCGGGATGTTCTTCTCCGGGTCCTTGGTCTCGCCCGCGGTCACGCCGACGAGCTCGACGCCGAGGTAGGCGAAGAGGACGATCTGCAGGGTCATCAGGGAGTTCCACACGCCGTGCGGGGCGACTCCGCCGTCCGCCCACAGATGGCTGACCGACGCGGTGTCACCGGCGTCGCCGAAGCCGATGATGAGCACGCCGAGGCCGATGAGGATCATGCCGATGATGGCCGTGACCTTGATGATCGCGAACCAGAACTCCAGCTCGCCGAAGATCTTCACCGAGATCAGGTTGGCGCAGGCGAGCACCACGAGGGAGATCAGCGCCGTCTTCCACTGGGCGAAGCCGGGCGCCCAGTAGTTGACGTACTGCCCGGCCGCGGTGATCTCGGCCATGCCGGTGGTCACCCACATGATCCAGTAGGTCCAGGCGGTGGCGTACCCCCAGAACGGCCCGAGGAAGCGGTGGGCGTAGTCGGCGAAGCTGCCGGAGACCGGGTTGTGGGTGAGCAGCTCGCCCAGGGCCCGCATGACGAAGAAGAGCACGATGCCGGCGGCGGCGTACCAGATGATGAGGCTGGGGCCGGCCTGCGATATCGCGGTGCCGGCGCCGAGGAAGAGGCCGGTGCCGATGGTGCCGCCGATGGCGATCATCTGCATCTGCCGGGAGCCCAGGGTGCGTTTGTATCCCTCGGTGCCGGCGCCCGGGTCCCCCGTGGTTCGCGAGCTCACAGTTCTGAGGTCCTCTCTTGCCGCGACGTGTCCGCAACGCGGTGGCGCGCCGGGCCGTCCTGTCGGTGAACGATCTGTCAGTACAAGATCCCTCAGGAGCGCCGTGGTGGCCAGCATGTTCACCGGCTTGTTCTAGAAGTAGCCT
>NZ_JBAMDC010000714.1:0-1553 GCF_036961605.1 Streptomyces sp. KLMMK | reverse complement strand
TCCGGGCCGCCCGCACGCCCGCGCCCACGGCCGCGGTTACGGCTGCTGCTGCGGCTCGACGAGCTGCTTCGCATCGCGGGCGAGCGCGGTGAGGCGGGATATCGCCCGGAAGTACTTCTTGCGGTAGCCGCCGTTCAGCATCTCCTCGCTGAACAGCTCGTCGAACGGACGCCCCGAGGCGAGGACCGGTATCTCGCGGTCGTAGAGCCGGTCGGCCAGGACGACCAGGCGCAGGGCCGTGGACTGGTCCGGCACGGGCTCGACACCGGTCAGGCACACGGCCCGCAGGGAGTCGCACATCGCGCCGTAGCGGCTGGGGTGGACCTTGGAGAGGTGGTCCAGCAGGGCGGGGAAGGCGTCGAGCGACGCGCCCTCGGTCGTTTCAGCCGTACGGGTGACGGTGCCGTCGTCGTACGGCACGGGGGCCTGCGGAAGGCCGCGGTGGCGGTAGTCCTCGCCGTCGATGCGCAGGGGGCGGAAGTGGGCGGACAGCCCCTGTATCTCGCGCAGGAAGTCGGCGGCGGCGAAGCGGCCCTCGCCGAGCTTGCCCGGCAGCGTGTTGGAGGTCGCGGCGAGCGCGACGCCCGCCTCCACCAGCTTGCCCAGCAGGGTGGAGACGAGGACGGTGTCACCGGGGTCGTCGAGCTCGAACTCGTCGATGCACAGGAGGCGGTGGTCGCTCAGGGTGCGGACGGTCTGCTGGAAGCCCAGGGCGCCGACGAGGTTGGTCAGCTCCACGAAGGTGCCGAAGGCCTTCTGCTCCGGGGCCGCCGGGGTGGCGTGCCACAGGGAGGCCAGCAGGTGGGTCTTGCCGACGCCGTACCCGCCGTCGAGGTAGACGCCGCGGGGGCCGGACGGGGCGGCCGGCTTCGCCTCGCGGCGGAACCAGCGCTTGCGGCCGCCGCCGGGGGCGGCGCCGAGGCCGGCCGCGAAGCCGCCGAGGACCTGGACGGCCTCGGCCTGGCTGGGCTGGTCGGGCGCCGGTATGTAGTTGTCGAAGCGCACCGTGCCGAAACGCGGGGGCGGCACCATCTCGGCGACCAGGCGGTCGGCCGGCACGTGCGGGGCGCGCGAGGTGAGCGCGACGGGGGAGCCGGTACCGGCGCCGGATATCGGGCCCGGGACGTCGGACGGGGCCGACGGGGCCGGCGAGGCGGCTGCGCCGGAAGCGGAGGCGGTGGTGGCTGACACAGCTCTCCAGCCTAGCCGCTGTCCGGCGGCTGCCGGCCGCCGGAAGAGCGAGGCATGTCACACTGCGGCCTATGCGACGCCTGTTCCCGCTCGAATCCCCCGCCTCCTCCGCCGCCCCCGGCTCCTCCGCCTCTCCGTCCTCTGCGGCCCCGGCCCGCCCCTCCGCGCAGGAGGACCGCACCTGGGAGCTGGCCGAGCTGGCCGAGGTCTACGCCTACCCGGAGGAGCCGGGACCGGCCCGCCACGCCTGGCTGCGCGCGAACATGGTCTCCTCGCTGGACGGCGCGGCCCACCACGACGGGCGCTCGCAGCCGCTCTCCTCCGACGCCGACATGCGCATCTTCGGGACGCTGCGCGGGCTC
>NZ_JBAMDC010000713.1:0-1561 GCF_036961605.1 Streptomyces sp. KLMMK | reverse complement strand
TAGAGCGTGTCCTATGTGGTGAGTCGGACGTTGATCGTGCATGGGGCGGGGTACGTGGAGTTGGATCGTTCCGGACGGGTTGTGGGAGATCGCGAAGCCGCTGATCCCGCCGGGCCGGGTGCGCCCGCAGGGCGGCGGGACACCGAACACGCCTGATGAGACCTTGTTTGCCGCGATCGTGTACGTGCTGGTCAGCAGCTGTGCCTGGCGGGCCCTGCCTCCCTGTTTCGGGGTCTCGAAGTCGACCGTCACCGCAGATTCCTCATCTGGTCGCGGGCCGGGGTGTGGGGCCAGCTGCACGAGGCGGTCCTGCACCTGCTCGACGACGCCGGGCTGGTCGACGTGACCCGCGTCGTCCTCGACTCCGCTCACGTCAGGGCGAAAAAGGGGGCGAACTCACAGGCCCGTCGCCCGTGGACCGAGGCAAGCCGGGTTCCAAGATGCACATCCTGTCGGACCAGAACGGGCTGCCCCTCGTCGTCGGTGGCTCCGCCGCCAACACCCACGACAGCGAAGCCCTGAAGCCCATGGTGGCCGGTCACCAAACGAGACACGACCCCCACCGCGGCCGGCACTTCAAACCCCAGCGCCTCCACGCCGACAAGGCCTACGACGTTCCCCACCTGCGCAAATGGCTGTGGGGCAAGCACATCGGCGTCCGCATCGCCCACAAGGGCACCGAGTGCAGCGAACGCCTTGGCCGACGCCGTTGGGTAATCGAGCGGACGATGTGCGCCACGAGGCGCCCTGTTTGTATCCCCGGTTGAGCCGGGAGGAATTCGGAAGGAGATTCTTGGGCCAGATGACTTACCTATAGCCGAAAGGTGAAGGGGACAAGAGCATGTCAGAAAACCAGTGACTGGGTCCAGTTGCCAGGGACGGGGTACTGGGTGGCCCGCGCGATATGGCGAAGGCTGAATTGCTTGAAGCCCAATCTCCAGAAGATGCAAGTTCCCATCCGTCGGAAAGGCAGCTGAAACCGACGCCGCACTCTGCATCGGCATATATTGGTCGGCCGGTGCACCTCCGGAGCGCGGAGCGATGTCCAGCGAGGACATTCAAGGAGATGAGTGGGACGCCTACGTCGCGCTAGAACGTACAAGCAGGGACGAACGTGGGATCGCCTACGGGACGCGAGTCCTATGGCGACGGAGGCCCCGTAGTAGTCGCCGGAGTCACGCCCGGCCAGGGAGGACGGGAAAGCCGTCCGCAGGGCGAAGAGGGCCAGGTGATTCGGACACCCGCGACTCGGGAGGTATGCGAAATGCAGAGCGCCGAAACGGTGCTGGGTGTCCTGCGTGACCGCGGCAGGCGAGGCCTGCCGTGCACAGAGCTGTATCGACAGCTGTTCAACCCGCAGTTGTATCTGATGGCCTACGGACGTATCTACGCCAACCATGGCGCGATGACGCCCGGGGTCACGCCGGAAACTGTGGACGGCATGTCTCAGCGGAAGATCAGCCGGATCATCGAAGCGATGCGCCACGAGCGATACCGTTTCCGTCCGGTCCGGCGCGTTCACATCCCGAAGAAGAACGGGAAGACGCGTCCGCTGGGCCTG
>NZ_JBAMDC010000712.1:0-1563 GCF_036961605.1 Streptomyces sp. KLMMK | reverse complement strand
CCGCGGCGGGGGAGGCAGCGCGGGCTGATCGCCGGCTGTGCGGTGTGGGCCACGCTTTTCTGCACGTGCCAGGTCTGCTGCCGGGACCCGTACTTCGATCCGTGGGACGGCCAGCAGCGTGAGGGCTGGTGCCACAAGTGCGACTGTGGCGACTGTGATTGCAGCAACTGCGGCGAGTGCTGCAACTGCTGTGACTGCTGCGGTGACTGCGACTGTGGTTGCGACTGCGGCTGTTGAGAGCGAAGACGGGAGCGAAGACGGGAACGCGACCGAGGAGGAGCCTCGTGGTCGAGCGCGGTGCGAGGGGGAGGGTGCGGCGCAGCGCCGCGGATGTGAAGGCGTAGCAGCGTGAAGGCGTGAAGGTGCAGGGCTCCGCGGGAAGCGCGGTCAGCCCGGGCAGGAACCCGGAAGAGGTGCACGGAAGCCGGGACACGACGCGGACCACACCCGACCGAAGTCGATGTGGTTCCGGGTGACCAGCCGTTGCCCTGGGTGCATGGGCCAAGTGGAACAGCCTTCCGTTTCCGCGTCAACTGTGCTGAGACGGCCTGCCCACAGTGTGGACAGGAGTACGGACAGGCTTGACAGTTGGCCAGGGCACGCGAATAGCCTCGGAGTTCGACCGTGCTGAGGGGCGCGGCCGGATGCGCACGACGCAGCCGATGTGAAGGCACCTCCCGTGTCCGATCCCGTATCCACGGAGCCTTCGCATGCCCTCCCTCGTCGTCATCGGCGCCGGCCCGCGTTGCACCGGCCGCCTCGAACGCATCGCCGCCAACGCCCCCGGTCTCCTGGTGGGGGCCCGCCTCGGCCTCCACCTCGTGGAATCAGAGCGCCCTCGCCCGCTCGCCGCGCGCCACGGCCGCCGCGGGGGAGTGCTGCTGCCCGGCGACCGGAGCGGGACGTGAGCGGTGCCCCCGGAAGGGGACGGGCACCTCCGCCCGCCGCGACGGCGAGCGACCACCCCACCGAGCCACCGGCCCCACCGTGGCCCCACACCCCCAGGGAAGCCCATGTCCGCACCCATCCGGCCCCTGCACCTGGCCGTGAGCATCGACCGCCCCGGCGTCCGGGACGCCGAGTCCTATGCCCGCGCGGCCCGCCTCGCCGAGCGCGGCAGGCTGGACTTCGTCACCCTCGGCGACACGCTCGGCCCGCCCCGGCGCGGCGAGAGCCGCCTCGACGCCCTCGCCGTCCTCGCCCGCGTCGCGCCCGCCACCGAACGCATCGGCCTGGTGCCCACCGTCACCACCACCCACACCGAGCCGTTCCACGTCTCCAACGCCGTCGCCACTCTCGACTGGGTCAGCGGCGGCCGCGCCGGCTGGACCGTGGAGGTCTCCGGCACCGAGGCCGCGGCGCGCCACTTCGGCCGCCGCGCCGCGGCCCCCGCCGACGAGCTGTGGCACGAGGCCGCGGCCGTCGCGGACGTCGCCGCCCGGCTCTGGGACAGCTGGGAGGACGACGCCGAGATCCGCGACGCGGCCACCGGGCGCTTCGTCGACCGCGACAAGCTGCACCACGTCGACTTCGAAGGCCCCGGCTTCTCCGTCCGCGGGCCCT
>NZ_JBAMDC010000711.1:0-1568 GCF_036961605.1 Streptomyces sp. KLMMK | reverse complement strand
GAACCCTTGCCGGACGTACGTGAGGCCATGGAGCCGAGATTACCGTTGCCGGGCGCGAGGGACACCCGCGCCCCGGCGTTCACCCGTTCGTGTCGTGGCCCAATGTTTTCAAGGGTGACAGGGCGTCAAAGTGTCAGCTGGGAGCGGGCAGCGGGCTCGCCCCGCTGCCGGCCCCGGGCTCCAGGGCGTCCAGCGCGCGCCGCAGGCCGGTGAGTTTGCGCTCGAGGTGGGCGGCGGTGGCGACGGCCGCGGCGTCGGCGGACTCGTCGAGCTGCTTGGTGAGCGCCTCGGCCTGCTCCTCGACGGCGGCGAGCCGTGCGGAGAGCTCGGCGAGCAGCCCTGCGGGCTCCTGGGCCGCCGCGGCGCCCGTACGCCCGGACTGGCCGTTCTCCAGCTGCAGCCGCAACAGGGCCGCCTGCTCGCGCAGCTGGCAGTTCTTCATGTACAGCTCGACGAAGACCGAGACCTTGGCGCGCAGCACCCACGGATCGAAGGGCTTGGAGATGTAGTCCACCGCGCCTGCCGCGTAGCCGCGGAAGGTGTGGTGCGGGCCGTGGTTGATGGCGGTCAGGAAGATGATGGGGATGTCCCGCGTCCGCTCCCGCCGCTTGATGTGCGCCGCGGTCTCGAATCCATCCATGCCAGGCATCTGGACGTCCAGCAGGATCACTGCGAAATCGTCCGTCAGCAGCGCCTTGAGCGCTTCCTCCCCTGACGATGCCCGTACCAGTGTCTGATCGAGCGCCGAGAGGATGGCCTCCAGCGCCAGCAGATTTTCCGGCCGGTCATCGACCAGGAGGATCTTGGCCTTCTGCACCATGGCCCGTCCTCCTCGCCCCGGCAGTGCACCGGGCGCCGCCCCAGGGGACGACTCCCTTGCGCCGCCCGTCCTTGTGCCGGTCATGGTAGCCGCACCCCGCCGGTCGCCACACCCTGTCACCGCGATGTCACTGTGCACGTAGCAGAAACGTAGTGGGGGACCAGAAGGTTCCCCGAATCCCCGGTCCCCACACGTCCTCGCGCACACTCGGTCAGCGGCCGCCCGCGAACGCCGGGCGGCCCGCGCGGCCGCGCCTCACTCGGCGCGCATCCACTGCTCCATCACCGTGAGCAGGTGATCGGTGTCGACGGGCTTGGTGACGTAGTCCGACGCCCCCGCGTCGATGCTCTTCTCCCGGTCGCCCTTCATCGCCTTCGCGGTGAGCGCGATGATGGGCAGGCCCGCGAACTGCGGCATCCTGCGGATGGCGGCCGTCGTGGCGTAGCCGTCCATCTCCGGCATCATGATGTCCATCAGGACCACCACGACGTCGTCGTGCTGCTCCAGCACCTCGATCCCCTCGCGGCCGTTCTCCGCGTAGAGCACCGAGAGCCCGTGCTGCTCCAGGACGCTCGTGAGGGCGAAGACGTTGCGGATGTCGTCGTCGACGATCAGCACCTTCTCCCCGTGGAAGCCCCCGCCGAACCCGGACCCGAAGTCCTTGGCCGTCGGTTGCTCTGCGTCACCGTGGAGCTCGGTCGGCCACGGCTCGCCCTGGGGGGCGGCCGGCGGCTGGGTCCCCGGCACG
>NZ_JBAMDC010000710.1:0-1578 GCF_036961605.1 Streptomyces sp. KLMMK | reverse complement strand
AGGGGCACCGGCGGGCTCAGGGGCGGGACGGGCACTGTCTGCCGGTGGCTGCACGCGCGCTGACTCCTGTGGCGGTGGCTGCGGGGACGCGGAATCGATCAGCATCGTGCCACACCCCCGCGTACCGGGGAACAGCGGGCACGCCGGTGGAGGGCGTGCGAAAAGGCCGGGCGGGTGAAGCCGCGGCGGTCCCGGCGGACGGGCCTAACGAAGAGGCGCCGCCCCCGAGTTCCCCGCTGTGCGGGGTCCCGGTGGCGGCGCCCGGCGTGCCGTGCACGCGATGACGGGGGTCAGCCCTTGTTGGGGCCCTCGTAGTCGTCGCCGTACGCGCCCTTGGCGGGGCGGCGGCGGCGCATCGGCGGCTCGACGCCGTCCGCGAGGCGGCGGGCGGTGACGAGGAAGCCGGTGTGGCCGATCATGCGGTGGTCCGGCCGGACGGCGAGTCCCTCGACGTGCCAGTTGCGGATCATCGACTCCCAGGGCTGCGGCTCGGCGAAGCAGCCGATCTCGCGGATGGACTCGACGGTCCGGGCGAGCTGGGTCGTGGTCGCCACGTAGCAGCAGAGGATGCCGCCGGGGACGAGCGCCTTGGAGACGGCCTCCAGGCACTCCCAGGGGGCGAGCATGTCGAGGATGACCCGGTCGACGTCGGTGTCGGACAGGTTGTCCTGCAGGTCGCCGACCGTGAGCTGCCAGGCGGGGTGCGGGCCGCCGAAGTAGCGCTCGACGTTCGCCTGGGCGATCTCGGCGAAGTCGGCGCGGCGCTCGTAGGAGTGCAGCATGCCCTGGTCACCGATGGCGCGCAGCAGGAAGGCGCTGAGCGAGCCGGAGCCCACCCCCGCCTCGACGACGCGCGCGCCGGCGAAGATGTCGGCGAAGGCCAGGATCTGCCCCGCGTCCTTGGGGTAGACCACGGCGGCGCCGCGGGGCATGGACAGGACGTAGTCGGGGAGCAGGGGGCGCAGCGCGAGGTAGGCGACGTTTCCCGTGGTACGGACAACACTGCCTTCGGGGGCACCGATCAGCTCGTCGTGGGGGAAGGCACCCTTGTGGGTGTGGAACTGCTTCCCGGCTTCGAGCGTGAAGGTGTAGTGGCGTCCCTTGGGGTCGGTGAGCTGGACCTGGTCCCCGACCTGGAAGGGCCCGCGACGGCGGGCGGCACCGGTCGGTTCGGACATGTGACCAGCCTACCCGCCATCCGGCGGGGGTACGGACACGGCGGGGCCCGCCGGGGCGCGGCGCGCGGCACCGGCCCGGCGGGGCGTGCGGCCGGGAGCGGTCAGGAGGGCGTACGGGCCATCGCGGCCACGAAGGCCCGCTCGACGTCGGTGGTGGCCAGGACGCCGTAGACCTCCCCCGTCGCCTCCACGACCAGGTACTCCGTGGCGGGCGTGGCGCGCAGGGTGTCGAGGAGCTCCTCGCCGGAGAGGTCGGCGGAGATGCGCATGCCGTCCTTGAGGTCCTGGGCGAGGGAGCTGACCGCGACCCAGGGGCGGCGGTGCTCGGGGACGCCGACGACGGCGGCCTCCCGGACGAGCGCGGTGGGGTTGCCCTGGCCGTCGACGACGACCAGGGCGC
>NZ_JBAMDC010000071.1:0-23489 GCF_036961605.1 Streptomyces sp. KLMMK | reverse complement strand
TTTCCGTGGCGGTCAGTGCTCCCAGACCTTGTACGCCCGGACGACGTACGGGCTCTCCGGGACCCACGTCCCCGACGGGTACGTGCTGAACTCACCCGTCTCGGCGCACGTAGCGCTCTGATACGTGGTGACGGGGCGCCCCGTGCGATTGGCCAGCGAGACCGCGCTGACGCCCGCCGGTAAGGCCACGCAGTCCTCGACGCCGATGTCCGCGAGCTCGCTCGTGCTGCGCGTCCCGCGGAAGTCGCCCTTCGTCCACAGGCACAGCTGCCCGGCGGCGCAGGTACCGAGCCGCCCCTTGCCGGCCGTGCCCGCGGCGCCGGCGGTGGGCGCGGAGAACAGGGCCAGCGCGGCGGCCGCGGCCGTGACAGCGGCGGCGGTGCGGATCGTACGCATGAGGATCACTCCCTGTGTCGGCAATGTTGCATTCCGCATCCTGACGGGAGTGGCTCCTGCTGCCAAGAGGGCCCCGCGGTGCGGGGCCCTGATAGGGGAAGCGGTCCGGACGGGCTCAGATGTGGGCCGCTCCGGCCGCGGCCTCGGGGTTGGATCCGCGCTTGGTGAACAGGGCGACCGCGGCGGCGACGGCCGCGACGACGCCGGCGACGGTGAAGGACAGGCTCATCCCTGACACGAAAGTGTCATGCGCGACGCCCGTGATCTTCCCGGCCACCTCCGGCGGTGCCCCGGGCGGCACCGGGGGCACACCGACGGCCACGGCGTCGGCCGCCTGCGCCATCTCCTCCGGCCTGCCCGGGGGCAGCCCCGCGCCGGCCCACTTGCCGGGCAGGAGGTTGTCGACCCGGGCGGCCATGACGGCGCCCAGCACGGCAGTCCCGAGCGAGCCGCCCACCTGCATGGCGGCCTGCTGCAGGCCGCCCGCGACGCCCGCGTGCTCCAGCGGGGCGTTGCCGACGATGACCTCGGTCGCGCCGACGATGACCGGGGCCAGGCCGAGGCCGAAGAGGGCGAACCACACCGACATCACGCCCGTGCCGGAGCCGGCCTCCAGCCGGGACATGCCGAAGCACGCGACGGTGGTCAGCAGCATGCCGACGACCAGCGGGATCCGGGGCCCGAGGCGGGTGATGACCGCGCCGGCGACCGGCGAGGCGACGATCATCATGCCGGTCAGCGGCAGCAGGTGCAGGCCCGAGTCGACCGGGCTCATGCCGTGCACGTTCTGCAGGTAGAAGGTGACGAAGAACAGCCCGCCGATGAAGGCGAAGGCCATCAGCAGCATCAGGGCGGTGCCCGCGCTCAGCGGTACGGAGCGGAAGAGGCCCAGCGGCAGCAGCGGTTCGCGGGCCTTGGTCTCCCACAGGACGAACAGGACGAGGGCCAGGGCCGCCCCTCCCAGAAACAGCAGGGTTTTGCCGTCCCCCCAGCTCCAGTCCCGGGCCTTGATCAGCGCCCAGACGAGGCAGAACATCCCTGCCGACAGCAGGCCGATGCCGGGGAGGTCGAAGGAGCGCGGGGCGTGGTCGGACCGGTGGTCCTTGAGGATCACCAGGCCCAGGGCGAGCGCGAGGGCGCCGACCGGCACGTTGATGAAGAAGACGGACTGCCAGTTGACGTGCTCGACGAGGACGCCGCCGAGGATCGGGCCGCCGGCGGTCGAGACGCCGATCACCATGCCCCAGATGCCGACGGCCATGTTGAGCTTCTCCGCCGGGAAGGTGGCGCGCAGCAGGCCGAGCGCGGCCGGCATCAGCAGCGCCCCGCACAGGCCCTGGAGGACCCGGAAGACGACGACCGCCGACACGCTGCCGGAGAGCGCGATGGCTCCGGAGGCGACGGCGAAGCCGGTGGTACCTATGAGGAAGGTCAGCCGGTGACCGAAGCGGTCACCCAGCTTGCCCGCGGTGATCAGCGCGACCGCGAGGGCGAGGAGGTAGCTGTTGGTTATCCACTGGACATCGGCGAGCGAGGCGTGGAGGTCATCCCGGATGACGGGATTCGCGACGGCGACGATCGTGCCGTCGAGCGCGACCATCATCACGCCTATCGCCACGGAGAAGAGGGTCAGCCAGGGGTGGCCGCGGAGCCCCTTGCGGGGCCCGAGGTCCGGCTGCGCCTCGGCGACAGCGGTCTGAGACGTCATGGGAGAATTATGTCAGTGCCTGCCAATTGGCTGTCGACCGCATCCGCTGACGCCTGTCACTTTCCTGCGCGGCTATCCTGAGCAGCACAAACGTGGCGGAGGAGAGACGAGCGATGCCGGCGATCGAGGACACGGCGGCCCGTACGGCGCCGCCGCCCGGCCTGCGCGAGCGGAAGAAGCGGCGCACGCGGGACACCCTCATCCGGTCCGCCCTGGAGCTGTTCTCCCTCAAGGGTTACGAGCGCACCACCGTCGACGAGATCGCCGAGGCCGCGGAGGTCTCCCAGCGCACCTTCTTCCGCTACTTCGCGAACAAGGAAGAGGTCGCGCTGGCCATGCAGACCTCCGTGGACGCCCTCTTCCTGGCCACACTGCGCTCCCGCCCGGCGGCCGAGGCGCCGCTGCCCGCGCTGCGCGGCGCCGTGCTCGACACCTGGGAGGGCGCGAGCGAGGTCATCGAGTCGGTCGTGCCGCTCGAACTGCACATGCGCACCTACCGGATGATCGAGTCGACGCCCCAGCTGCTGGCGGCGCGGCTGCGGAAGCTCTCGGAAGTGGAGGAGCAGCTGACCCGCGAGATCGCCCGGCGTGAGGGCCTGGACCTGGGCGCCGACCCGCGGCCGCACGTGCTCGTGGCGGCGTTCGGCGGGGTGATGCGCGTCACGGCGAGGATCTGGGGCGAGCGCGGGGAGGGCGGCCTGGAGGACCTCCGGCTGCTCACCGTGGCCTATCTGGACCAGCTGGGTCCGGCTTTGGCCGGAAACTGGCGCGCCTGATCGAGAAACCCACGCATGTGCCCAATTACCCCCACTCAAACGTGAGATAGCTCACGGACTTCGCAGTCGCCGCCGCGTTTCTCCTACTGTGTTTCGCGGTGACTTCCTTCCCGGAGCTCGGCTCCCCCTCCTCCGTACCGTGGACGACCACGGCCACCGTGTGGCGCGCACTGCTCGCCCTGGCCGTGGTGTTCGTGATGCTCGGGACGACCGGCTGGACGGCCGTCAGAAGCCACAAGGCGGCCGGGGACGCCCGTACGGTCTCGCTCAGCGCCTGGCTGCACGGCTCCATAGCCGGCAGACCGCTGCCGGCCCCGGGGACGGCCCCCGGCGCCGTGGCCCGCTTCTTCGCCTCCCTCACCGGCACCCAGCAGGCCCGGCTCGCCGACGACCACCCCTTCGTCGTCGGCAACCTCAACGGCGCTCCGACCGCCCTGCGCTACCGCGCCAACCGCACCGCCCTCGACCGGGCGCGCGCCGTCGAGAAGCGCCGCAGCCACGCGAGCGGCCTGAGCCCGGTGGGCCGCCAGGAGGCCGTGCGCCGGATGCACCGCTTCGCGTCCCTGCGCGAGGGCGGGCGGCAGATCCTCGCCTTCGACCCCACCGGCGCCGGCCGGGTCGCGGAGGTCATCGGCGACCTCGACCGGGCCGAGCGGGTCTCCGTCGTCGTCCCCGGCGTCGACACCAACCTGCTGACGTTCGAGAAGTCCCAGCGGGCCTACAGCGCCCCCGTGGGCATGGCCCGCTCCCTCTACGCCGCCGAGCGCAGGACGGCCCCCCGCATCCGTACGGCCGTCATCGCCTGGGCGGACTACACCTCGCCCGCCGGGGTGGGCATGGACGCCGCCACCGGCAAGCTCGCCGCCGAGGGCGCCCTGCGGCTGCGCGCCGCCGTGCGGGCGCTGCCCGGTACCTCGCGGGTCTCCCTCTTCTGTCACAGCTACGGCTCGGTGGTGTGCGGCGTCGCCGCGCGCGAGATGCCGTCCCGGGTCACCGACGTCGCGGTGGCCGGCAGCCCCGGGATGCGCGCCGAGCACGTCTCCGAGCTGCGGACCAGCGCCCGGATATGGGCCATGCGCGACCCGGACGACTGGATCCAGGGCGTTCCCCACCTGGAGGTCGGCGGCCTCGGCCACGGCGCCGACCCCGTCTCGCAGGCCTTCGGGGCGCGGGTGCTGTCCGCGCGCGGCGCGGAGGGCCACGCCGGCTACTTCGAGCCCGGCACGACGAGCCTCGCCAACTTCGCCGGCATCGGCGTCGGCGCCCCGGCGACGGTCGCCTGCGCGGACGCGGACGCCTCCTGCACCGAAGGCGCATAGCGGTACGAGCCGGACAGGGCCGCACGCCGGGCGGGAGCACGCGGGCGGACGACGCGCGTAGCTCCCCGCTCCCCGCAGGGGGGACGCGCGAGCGGGCGACGCATACGATGACGGCATGGGTGATGTGCTGACGGGTTTCCACACCGTCTGGGAGTTCGACACCGACTCCGTGCTCATCCGCTTCGAACGGGGGATCCGCACACCGAAGCTGCTCCAGGCGCTCGGTGAACGACGCATCCCCTACGAGGCGCTCGCGGCCGTCGAGCAGGCCCCGGGGAAGCGCGGGACGGTGGTGCTGCGTGCGGTCCCGAGACCGGGCGCCGATCCGCTGATGGACGTCGCCGACGGCCAGCTCAAGGAGGGCAGCGACCCCTACCGGCTGGTGCTTCCCGCCGAGCGCGACGCCCTCGCCGAGTACTACGCCGACGAGATACGGGCCGCGCTGGGCCCGGACGCGGCCGTGCCCGCCCAGCGCCCCCTGGTCGCGGCCCCCACTCCCCCGGCGTCCTTCAAGGCCTACGACGGCAAGGCCTCCTTCGACGGCGCTTCCGTCGCCTTCCGGTGGTTCTGGACCGGCGCGTCCTCCGCCAAGTGGAAGGCCGGCGACCAGCGGTTCGCCGTCGAGGAGCTCTCGGGCGTCCAGTGGCGCTCCCCCGAGATCGCCGGCGGCTATCTGCGGCTCGTGCCCCGCGGCGCCGAGGACGGGCTGCCGGGCCAGGCCGACCAGGATCCGGCGGCCGTCGTCTTCGGCATGGGCTACGGGCTCATCCACGAGTCGCTGCCGTTCGCCGCGGCCGTCCTGCAGGCCGTCCGGGCCGCCTCCCCGGCCTCGCCGGGCGCGCGCGTCCCGGCCGCCCGGCCCGACCCGGGCGGCATCGCCGACCGCATCCGCCACCTGGGCGCGCTGCACGACGCAGGGCTGCTCACGGACGACGAGTTCAGCGCGAAGAAGGCCCAGTTGCTCGCCGAGCTGTGACCCTGCCTGAAGGCGTGCGTCTGTGCTACCGGTGCTACCCCGGTATGACCCGCAAGCCCCCACCCCGGGGTGACGTCCCTGCCCGGGCCGCGGCCTAGGCTGAAGGGGTCATGATCCAGTCACCCCCTGCCCCCCTCGCGCGGGCGCGCGCCTTCGCGATCGACGTCTGCACCCCCGCCGGGCCGCCCGTGCCGCTGGGCGGCCGGTCGCGCCGGCGCTGGGTGCGGAGGCTGCCGTACGTGGTCGCCTGGCTGTTCACCGCCCTGATGCTGCCGCTGACGGGCTACGGCCTGGCGCAGGAGTACGGCCTGGGCTTCGGCCTCTCGCTGTCCCTCGGCGTCGCCCAGGCCGTGTCCCTGCTCGTCGCCGTCCGCAGGCCCCTGCTCGCCTGGGCCGTCGCCTTCACGGCGGGCCTCGTGGCGGCCGTGGCGGCACTGGCCGGACCGCCCGTGAACGGCGACTGGCCGTGGCCGTGGCCGCCGACGACCGTGATCACCATGCTGCTGCTGATGCTCGCGGCCGGCATGCGGGAGCGGCGCCCGACGCTCCTCGCCATCTGGCTGGCCACGGGCGTCTCGGGCGCGGTCCTGCGGGGCGTGGCACCGGAGCGCAGCTCCTCCAACGTCTGGATCACCCTGTTCGTCACCGGCGGCATCCTGATGCTGCTCGCCGGGGCCCTGCGCGAGCGCGGCGACGCACGGCGGGCGCTGGCGGAGCAGGAGACCATCAGCGAGGCCGAGCGGGCACGGCGCACCCTGCTGGAGGAGCGCACCCGCATCGCCCGCGAGCTGCACGACGTCGTCGCCCACCACATGTCGGTGATCACCGTGCAGGCGGACAGCGCCCCGTACCGCATCGCGGGCCTGCCGGAGCAGGCGCGCGAGGAGTTCGGCGCGATCGCCGCCACGGCGCGGGAGTCGCTGACCGAGATGCGCCGGCTGCTGGGGGTGCTGCGCAGCGAGGACGCCTCCGGCGGAGGCGGGGCCGAGCGTGCGCCGCAGCCGGGCGTCGCGCGGATCCCGCAGCTGGTCGAGGCGACGGTGCGGTCCGGGCTGCCGGTGGAGCTGACCATGCCGGAGCCCCTGCCGGACGCCGTGCCGCAGACCGTGGACCTCTCCGCGTACCGCATCGTCCAGGAGGCCCTGGCCAACGTCGTCCGGCACGCGCCGGGGGCGGACACGCGGGTGTCGGTGTCCGTCGGCGAGGCCGGCACGGACCTGATGGTGCTGGTCGTCAACACCGCCGCGGCGGACCGGGACGCGCGGCCGGTGGAGACCGGCGGCACCGGCCACGGCCTGATCGGCATGCGGGAGCGGGTGCGGCTGGTCGGCGGCACGCTCGACACCGGCCCGCTGGACGGCGGCGGCTTCCGCGTCGCCGCCCGGCTCCCCCTCACCTCGGGACCGGGCACGCAATTCCCCACGGAAACGCTCACGGGCACCACAGGAAAAGAAGAGGACTCCCGTACCGCATGACCATCAAGGTGATCATCGTCGACGACCAGGCCATGGTGCGGGCGGGCTTCGCCGCGCTGCTGGCCGCGCAGCCCGACATCGACGTCGTCGGCGACGCCGCGGACGGGCGGCAGGGCGTGGAGCTGGGCCGCAGCGCCCACCCGGACGTCGTGCTGATGGACGTCCGGATGCCCGAGATGGACGGGCTGGAGGCCGCACGGCAGCTCCTCGACCCCCCGCGCGGCGTGCACCACCGCCCCAAGGTGCTGATGCTGACGACGTTCGACGTGGACGACTACGTCTACGAGGCGCTGCGCGCGGGCGCCTCCGGCTTCCTGCTGAAGGACGCCCCGCCCGCGGACCTGATCTCGGCCGTCCGGGTCGTGGCCGCCGGAGAGGCCCTGCTGGCCCCGTCCGTGACCCGCCGTCTGATCGCCGACTTCGCCAAGCAGCGCCCCGCCCGCCGCAAGGGCCCGTCCCTGCGGCTGAACGGGCTCACGCCGCGCGAGACCGAAGTCCTCGAACTCATCGCGCGGGGCCTGTCCAACCAGGAGATCGCGGCGTCCCTGGTGCTCGCCGAGCAGACCGTCAAGACGCACATCGGCCGGGTCCTGTCCAAGCTGGACCTGCGCGACCGCGCCCAGGCGGTGATCTTCGCCTACGAGTCGGGGCTGGTGGCCCCGGGCGGGCAGTGACGGGACGTCACCCGTACCGCGCCGCCCGTGGCCGGGCCTACTCGCGGCCGGCGGAGGTGAACGCCATGTCGGCGTACCGGGTGCCCGCGACCCTGCCGGCGATCGGCTCCAGGGCCGCGAGCTCGTCCGCCGTCAGGGTGATGCGGGTGGCGCCCGTGTTCTCCTCCAGGCGGGAGCGGCGGCGCGTGCCGGGGATCGGAACGACCGTCAGGCCGTGCACCCCGGCCTGCTGCTGGACCCAGGCCAGGGCCACCTGGCCCGGGGAGGTGCCGTGCTGTTCCGCGATCCGCCGGACCGGCTCCAGCAGCGCCGCGTTCGCCTCCGCGTTGCCGCCGGTGAAGCGCGGCATGGTGCGGCGGAAGTCGTCGCCCGACAGCTCGCTCTCGGCCCGTACGAAGGAGCCGGTCAGGAAGCCCCGTCCGAGCGGGGAGTAGGGCACGAGGGCCACGCCCAGCTCCCGCGCCGCCGGCACCACGTGCGTCTCGATGTCGCGGCTGAAGAGCGACCACTCCGACTGCACGGCGGCGATCGGGTGCACGGCCTGCGCGGCGCGCAGTTCGCCGGCGGTGACCTCGCTGAGGCCCAGGTGCTTGACCTTGCCCTCGGCGACCAGCTCGGCCATGGCGCCGACCGTCTCCTCGACGGGGACGTTCACGTCGCGCCGGTGCATGTAGTAGAGGTCGATCTCGTCGACGCCGAGCCGCCGCAGGCTGGCCTCCACGGCCTGCCGTATGTACGGGCGGTCGTTGCGGATCGTCCGGACCTGCGGGTTTTCGGGGTCGGTCCCGAGGGCGAACTTGGTGGCCAGGACGACGTCTTCGCGATGGGCCCGGACGAAGGGCGCGATGAACTTCTCGTTCTCGCCGAGGCCGTAGACGTCTGCGGTGTCGAAGAGCGTGACGCCCAGTTCGAGCGCGCGCTCCAGCGTCGCCCGCGCCTCGTCCGGGTCGGTCGTCGGGCCGTAGGCGAAGCTCATGCCCATGCAGCCGAGGCCCTGGACGCCCACTTCGGGGCCGCCGGTCCCGAGGACCGCGGTCGGGATCTTGTCGTTGGTGTCGGTCATCAGTGCGTCAGGCCCCTTCGGCGCCCTCGGCCCGTCGCCGGGCGTCGGCGTATATGTCGATCTTGTAGTCGAGTACCTCGAGGGTGCTGCGCAGCTCCGCGATGCGCGTGCGGACGTCCTCGCGGTGCGCGGTCAGCAGCCGTTCCCGCTCGGCCAGCGTGTGCTCGCCCTCGCGGACGAGCCGTGCGTAGCGGACCATGTCGGCCACCGGCATGCCGGTCAGGCGGAGCCGCCCCACCAGGTCCAGCCAGTCGAGGTCCCGGTCCGTGTAGCGGCGCTGGCCGGTGTGCGAGCGGTCCACGTGCGGCATCAGCCCGATCCGCTCGTACCAGCGCAGCGTGTGGACCGACAGCCCCGTGCAGTCGGCCACTTCGCTGATCGTGTAGCGGTCGCGCCCCGCCGGGCGGCTGTGGCGCTGCCGTTCCAGCACGGTGCACACGGCGGCCGGCGGCGCGGTGTCCACGACGGCCGGTGCGGTCTCCAAGACGGTCATCGAGCTTCCCCCTGTTTCGCGGGCGTTCGCAGTCGTTGCCCTTGCGATGACCACAACGCTAGAGAGTTCGAGTGCACTCCAGGCAAGCGAAGACTTGGGGGAATCTTGGCCGGAGCGGCCGGGCGGCGGGGCCGGGATAGGCTCGGAGCCATGCAGAGCCTGCGGATGATCGAGAACTGGCCGGTGGACACCGCTGCGGCGGCGGTCGTCCGGGCCGACGGCACGACGGTGGGCGCACACGGCCCGGTGGAGCACCGCTTCCCGCTGGCCTCCGTCACCAAACCGCTCGCCGCCTACGCCGCGCTCGTCGCCGTCGAGGAGGGCGCGGTCGAGCTCGACGAGCCGGCCGGTCCCGCGGGCTCGACGGTCCGCCACCTCCTCGCCCACACCTCCGGGCTGGCCTTCGACGAGCACCGGGCCATGGCGGAGCCGGGCACGCGGCGGCTCTACTCCAACGCCGGCTTCGAGGTGCTCGGCGACCACATCGCCAAGGCCACGGACATCCCCTTCGCGGACTACCTGCGGGAGGCGGTGCTGGAGCCGCTGGGGATGACGGCGACGGACCTCCCGGGCTCGCCCGCCAAGGACGGCGTCTCCACCGTCGCCGACCTGGTGCGCTTCGCCGCGGAGCTGCAGGCGCCGCGGCTGCTCTCGCCGGAGACCGTGGCCGGGGCGACGTCGGTGGCCTTCCCCGGCCTCACCGGGATCCTGCCCGGCTACGGGCACCAGCGGCCGAACGACTGGGGCCTCGGCTTCGAGATCCGCGACGGCAAGTCCCCGCACTGGACGGGCGCGTCGTCCTCGCCCCGCACGTTCGGCCACTTCGGGCAGTCGGGGACGTTCCTGTGGGTGGACCCCGCCGCGGGCGCGGCGTGCGTCGCCCTGACGGACCGCGCGTTCGGGCCGTGGGCGACCGAGGTCTGGCCGGCCCTGACGGACGCGGTCCTGGCCGAGCTCCGCCCGGCCTGACCTCCGCCGGAAGGTGCGCGAAGGGCCGGGTCAGCCGAAGTGCGGCTCGGCGTGCATCTCCCAGGCCAGCAGCTCCGCGCCGGCGCCGAGCGCCTCGACGTCCGTCCCGGAGGCGTCCAGCAGACGCGCGGCGTCCCCGGCACCGAGCAGCAGTTCCCCGTCCAGCCGGACATCGCCGCGGACGACGTGCACGTACACCCACGGCGCCCCCGGCAGGGAACCCCGCTCGCCGGCCCGGAGCCGCCGCACGTGCAGCACCGCCTCCGCCCCGGGCAACACGTACGACGCGTCGTCGGCGACGCCCCGCACCACCTCGTACGAGGGCTCGCCGCCGTATT
Organism: Streptomyces sp. KLMMK; assembly: GCF_036961605.1. Classification (NCBI taxonomy): domain Bacteria; kingdom Bacillati; phylum Actinomycetota; class Actinomycetes; order Kitasatosporales; family Streptomycetaceae; genus Streptomyces; species Streptomyces sp. KLMMK. Next base: position 13,302 of record NZ_JBAMDC010000071.1, on the reverse strand, counting down.
CCGACGGGGTCAGCCACATCTGCACGAAGCGCAGGGGCGCCCCGCCCTCGTTCCGCTCCGCGTGGTGGACGCCGGCGCCGGCGCTGAGCCGCTGCACGTCACCGGGCCGCACGATCTCGGTGCGGCCCGTGGAGTCCTCGTGGGTGAGCTCGCCCTCGACCACCCACGTGACGATCTCGACGTCGCGGTGCGGGTGCTCCGCGAAACCGGCGCCGGCGGCAAGCCGCTCCTCGTTGCAGGCGGCGAGCGGCCCGAACCGCACGTTGCCGGGGTCGTAGAAGCCGGAGAAGGAGAAGGCGTGCCAGGTCTCGATCCCGGCGTCCGGGTCGCCGCCGCGGAAGCGTTCACCGGCGCGCTGGACGGACCGCTGTACGTGCGTCATCGGGCTACGGTAGCCCGGCGACCCCGCACCGGACCCGAATAAGGCAGGCTTGTCCCCGTGCCTGAACCCGCCGCTAACACCCCGCATCCGCACAGCGCCACCCTCCGCCGCCTGGAGAAGTCATCCGGCACGCTGGCCGCCGCCGCCATCGCCCGCATGGATGCCCAGCTGCCGTGGTACCGGGCGATGCCCCCGGAGAACCGGTCGTGGATCGGCCTGGTCGCCCAGGCCGGCATCGCGGCCTTCACGGAGTGGTTCCGGCATCCGGAGACCCCGCAGGCCATCAGCACGGACGTGTTCGGCACGGCCCCGCGCGAGCTGACGCGGGCGATCACTTTGCGCCAGACGGTGGAGATGGTCCGGACCACCATCGAGGTCATGGAGTCGGCGATCGACGAGGTGGCGGCCCCCGGCGACGAGGGCGTGCTACGGGAGGCGCTGCTCGTCTACGCCCGCGAGATCGCCTTCGCCACCGCGCAGGTCTATGCGCAGGCCGCCGAGGCGCGGGGCGCGTGGGACGCCCGGCTGGAGTCGCTGGTGGTCAACGCGGTGCTCTCGGGCGAGGCCGACGAGGGTGCCCTGTCCCGGGCCGCAGCCCTCGGCTGGAGCGCCCCGGCGCACGTCTGCGTGGTGCTCGGCACCGCCCCGAACGGGGACAGCGAGCTGACGGTCGAGGCGATCCGGCGCGCGGCGCGGCACGCCAAGGTGCAGGTGCTGACGGGGGTGCTCGGCGACCGCCTGGTGGTGATCGCGGGCGGCTCCGACAATCCGCTGCAGACGGCCAAGGCGCTGATCGGGCCGTTCGCGGCGGGCCCGGTGGTGGCCGGCCCGGTGGTGCCGGACCTGCTGTCGGCGACGCGCTCGGCGCAGGCCGCGGCGGCCGGCCTCAAGGCGTGCGCGGCCTGGCCGGACGCCCCCCGTCCGGTGCCGGCGGACGATCTGCTGCCGGAGCGGGCGATGGCCGGGGACACCACGGCCCGCGATCAGCTGGTGGAGGAGATCTACAGACCGCTCCAGGAAGCGGGCTCGGCTCTGCTGGAGACGCTGAGCGTCTACCTGGAGCAGGCGAGTAGCTTGGAAGGTGCGGCACGGATGCTGTTCGTCCATCCCAACACCGTGAGATACCGCCTCCGACGTGTGACGGACGTCACCGGGTGGTCACCTTCCGATGTCCGCTCCGCGTTCACGCTGCGGATCGCGCTCATCCTGGGGCGTCTGGCCGACACGGAGACGGCCCTCTAGCCTTTTGTCGAACGTCAACAATTCCCCTGACGGTTCTTGGTCCCCATCCCCACGGGTGGCCGGAGCCGTCCACGAGAGAGAGTGTGAGGGTGCTCGTACTCGTCGCTCCCGGCCAGGGCGCTCAGACGCCCGGCTTCCTGACCCCCTGGCTCGACCTCCCCGGTGTCGAAGACCGGCTCCGTGAGTGGTCCGCCGCCATCGACCTGGACCTGGTCCACTACGGCACGAAGGCCGACGCGGACGAGATCCGCGACACCGCCGTCGCGCAGCCGCTGCTGGTCGCGTCGGCGCTGGTCTCGGCCCGGCAGCTGTTCCCGGCGGCGGATGACTTCGCCCGCCTGGTGGGTGCGGCCGCGGGCCACAGCGTGGGCGAGCTCGCCGCGGCGGCGCTGACCGGCGTGCTGCCGGAGCGCTCCGCCATGGAGCTGGTCCGCAAGCGCGGCCTGGCCATGGCCGAGGCCGCCGCCGTCACCGAGACGGGCATGTCCGCGCTGCTCGGCGGCGACCCCGAGGTCGTCCTGCCGCACCTGGAGAAGCTCGGCCTGACCCCGGCCAACGTCAACGGCGCGGGCCAGATCGTGGCCGCCGGCACCGCCGCGCAGCTGGCCGCGCTCGCGGAGGACAAGCCCGAGGGCACCCGTAAGGTCGTCGCGCTGAAGGTGGCGGGTGCGTTCCACACGCACCACATGGCCCCGGCCGTGTCGGCCCTGGAGGCCGCCGTGCAGGAGCTGTCCCCCGCCGAGCCGCACACCCGCTACGTCTCGAACAAGGACGGCGGCGTCGTCGCCTCGGGCGCGGAGATCGTGCAGCGGCTGGTCGGCCAGGTGGCCAACCCGGTCCGCTGGGACCTGTGCATGGAGACCTTCAAGGAGCTCGGCGTCACCGCCCTGGTCGAGGTGGCCCCCGGCGGTACGCTGACCGGTCTGGCCAAGCGTGCCCTGCCCGGCGTGAAGACCCTGGCCCTGAAGTCGCCGGCCGACCTCGACGCAGCCCGTGAGCTGATCGCCGAGCACGCCGCACCCGCCGGGTCCCCGGCCGAATAAGGAGCCTCTGAGCATGACCTCGAAGATCAAGCCGAGCAAGGGCGCCCCGTACGCGCGCATTCTCGGCGTGGGCGGCTACCGCCCCACCCGGGTGGTGCCGAACGAGGAGATCCTGAAGTACATCGACTCCTCGGACGAGTGGATCCGCTCCCGCTCCGGCATCGCGACGCGGCACTGGGCCGGTCCGGAGGAGACGGTGTCCGCGATGTCGGTCGAGGCGGCCGGCAAGGCCATCGCCGACGCGGGCATCACCCCGGAGCAGGTCGGCGCCGTGGTCGTCTCGACGGTTTCGCACTTCCACCAGACCCCGGCGATCGCGACCGAGATCGCGCACAGGATCGGCGCGGACAAGCCGGCCGCCTTCGACATCTCGGCCGGCTGCGCGGGCTTCGGCTACGGGCTGACGCTGGCCAAGGGCCTGGTCGTCGAGGGCTCTGCGGAGTACGTCGTCGTCATCGGCGTCGAGCGGCTGTCGGACCTGACCGATCTGGAGGACCGCGCGACGGCCTTCCTCTTCGGCGACGGCGCGGGCGCCGTGGTCGTCGGCCCCTCCGACGAGCCGGCCATCGGCCCCACCGTCTGGGGCTCCGAGGGCGACAAGTCCAACACCATCAAGCAGACCCTGGGGTGGGACGCCTACCGCACCACCCCGGTGCCCGGCGGGGACGGCCCCGAGGCCCGCAAGGCCCTCGACGAGCTCCGTTTCCCGGCCATCACGCAGGAGGGCCAGGCGGTCTTCCGCTGGGCCGTCTTCGAGATGGCCAAGGTCGCCCAGCAGGCGCTGGACGACGCCGGGGTCAGTGCGGAGGACCTGGACGTCTTCATCCCGCACCAGGCCAACATGCGGATCATCGACTCGATGGTCAAGACCCTCAAGCTGCCGGAGAGCGTCACGGTCGCCCGTGACGTGGAGACCACGGGCAACACGTCCGCGGCCTCCATTCCGCTGGCCATGGAGCGGCTCCTGGCCACCGGCGCGGCGAAGAGCGGGGACACCGCGCTCGTCATCGGATTCGGGGCGGGTCTCGTCTACGCCGCCACGGTCGTTACCCTCCCCTAGGCGAGATCCGCGCAGCCCGGCCCCCGCCTCGCTGCGCGGAGCTCACCGCACCAGCAGTTCCTTACCACGCAGTTCCACCGCACAGATAGAAGGAGCGCCGCACATGGCCGCCACCCAGGAAGAGATCCTCAAGGGCCTCGCCGAGATCGTCAACGAGATCGCCGGCATCCCGGTCGAGGACGTCCAGCTGGACAAGTCCTTCACCGACGACCTGGACGTCGACTCGCTGTCCATGGTCGAGGTCGTCGTCGCCGCCGAGGAGCGCTTCGACGTCAAGATCCCTGACGAGGACGTCAAGGGCCTCAAGACCGTCGGCGACGCCGCGGGCTACATCCTGAAGCACCAGGACTGACCGAAGCGTTCGTCGCCACCCCAGCGGTGGCGGTTTCACCAGCACCTCTACACGTGGAGACAGAATTCCTGTGAGCTCGACCAATCGCACCGTGGTCGTCACCGGTATCGGCGCAACCACACCGCTGGGTGGCGACAGCGCGACGACCTGGGAGGCTCTGCTCGCCGGCCGGTCCGGCGTCAAGCCCCTCGAAGGTGAGCGCTTCGCCGGCCTTCCGGTCCGCATCGCCGCTTCCGCGGCGGTGGACCCCGGTGATGTCCTGCCCCGCCCGCTCGCCCGCAAGCTGGACCGCTCGGCGCAGTTCGCGCTGATCGCGGCCCGTGAGGCCTGGGCCGACGCGGGTTACACCGCCATGGCCGGCGAGGACTCGTCCATCGCCCCCGAGCGCCTCGGCACCGTCATCGCCTCCGGCATCGGCGGCGTGACCACCCTGCTCGACCAGTACGACGTGCTCAAGGAGAAGGGCGTCCGCCGCGTCTCCCCGCACACCGTGCCCATGCTCATGCCGAACAGCCCCTCGGCCAACGTCGGCCTGGAGGTGAACGCCCAGGCGGGCGTGCACACCCCGGTCAGCGCCTGCGCCTCCGGCGCCGAGGCCATCGGCTACGCCGTCGAGATGATCCGCACCGGCCGCGCCGACGTGGTCGTCGCCGGCGGCACCGAGGCGGCGATCCACCCGCTGCCCATCACCGCCTTCGCCAACATGATGGCGATGTCCAAGAACAACGAGGAGCCCGAGAAGGCCTCCCGCCCGTACGACAAGGCCCGTGACGGCTTCGTCCTCGGCGAGGGCGCCGGCGTCGTGATCCTCGAGTCCGCCGAGCACGCAGCCCGCCGCGGCGCGCGGGTCTACTGCGAGGTGCTGGGCCAGGGCCTGTCCGCGGACAGCCACCACATCGCCCAGCCCGAGCCGACCGGCCGCGGTATCGCCGCCGCGCTGCAGAGCCTGCTCGACAGCACCGACCTCAAGCCGTCCGAGGTCGTGCACCTCAACGCGCACGCCACGTCCACCCCGCAGGGTGACGCGGCCGAGATCAAGGCGCTGCGCAAGGTCCTCGGCGACGACCTCGACCACGTCGCGGTCTCCGCGACCAAGTCGATGACCGGCCACCTGCTGGGCGGCGCGGGCGGCATCGAGACGGTCATGACCGTCCTCGCCCTGCACCACCGCACGGCCCCGCCGACCATCAACGTCGACGACCTGGACGAGGACATCGACGCGGACATCGTCCGTAACGAGCCGCGCGCCCTTCCCGCCGAGGGCCCGATCGCCGCGATCAACAACTCGTTCGGCTTCGGCGGCCACAACGTGGTCCTGGCCCTCCGCTCGGTCTGACCGCACCCCGCCCGACGCGACGGCCCGCCCCGGCACCCCCGGGGCGGGCCGTCGCCGTTTCAGCGCCTGCCCCGCCTCCCTCAGGGGGCGTCGAAGGACGCGTAGTAGGAAGCCGCCATGTCCTCCTCGCCGTGGCCCTGTTCCACGGCCCGGTGGAAGCGTTCGGCGCCCGCGGCCGCCACGTCCATGCGCACCCCGGCCCGCTCCCCGGCGGCGACGATGAGGCGGGCGTCCTTCTCGGCCGTGGCGGTGGCGAAGCTGGGGGTGAGGTCGCCGCCGAGGATCGCCGCGGCCTTGGCGTGCAGGTAGCCCATGTCGAGCGGGCCTCCGGCGACGGCGTCCAGGAAGCCCGCGGGGTCCACGCCGAGGCCCTTGGCCAGGGCGAGCGCCTCGGCCGTGCCGTGGGTGACGGTCAGTACCCAGCTGTTGACGACCAGCTTGAGGCGGGTGGCCGCGCCGCTCGCGGCGGCGCCGCCGAGCCACACCGTCCGGCTGCCAACGGCGGCGAAGACCGGCTCCAGGGCCTTGCGCGCCTCCTCCGGCCCGGCGGCCAGCACGGTCAGCCTCCCCTCCTCCGCGGGCTGCTTGGTGCCCAGGACGGGGGCGTCCACGAGGGCGAGTCCGTGCTCGTCCGCGAAGGCCGCGAGACCCTCGAAGCCCTCCAGGCCGACGGTGCCCGACTGGACCCAGACCGTGCCGGGCCGCAGGGCGGGGGCGGCGGCGCCCATCGCGGCGAGCGTGGCCGCGCCGTCGTACAGCACGGTCAGCACGACGCCGGCGGCGCGGACGGCGTCGGCGGGCGTGGCGGCGATCCGCACGCCGTCGGCGGCGAGGGGTTCGGCCTTGTCCCGGCTGCGGTTCCAGGCGGTGACGGAGAGCCCGGCGCGGGCGAGGTTACGGGCCATGGCGGCGCCCATGATGCCGGTGCCGAGGACGGCGACGGCCGGCGCGCCCGCCGACGGCCCGCCCGTGCCCGAGGTGATCGCTTCGCTCATGCCCCGACGCTAGGGGGTGGAGCGCACTCCAGGGCAAGGGCGAACGCCCGCACGCCCGGTCGGTGCTTCAGACCACCTGGTGCAGCCAGCGCACCGGTGCGCCTTCGCCCGCGTACCGGAAGGGCTCCAGTTCGTCGTCCCAGGGCTTGCCGAGGAGCTTGGCGACCTCGGCCTCCAGCTGCGTCTCGCCGCGGGCGGCGCGGGCGAGGGCCGCGCGCAGCCGGTCCTCGGGGACGAGGATGTCGCCGTGGATGCCGGTGACGGCGTGGAAGATGCCGAGGTCGGGTGTGGAGCTGTAGCGCTCGCCCTCCGCCGTGGCGCACGGCTCGGCGGTCACCTCGAAGCGCAGGAGGTGCCAGCCGCGCAGTGCGGAGGCGAGTTTGGAGGCGGTGCCGACCTGGCCCTGCCAGGAGAATTCGGCACGCCAGGTGCCGGGCGAGGCGGGTTGCCGGATCCAGTCGAGGGTGACCCGCACACCGAGCACGCCCGCGACCGCCCATTCGACGTGCGGGCACAGCGCGCGCGGCGCGGAGTGCACATACAGAACTCCACGTGTCGTCACCGGGACCTCCAGTGCGGTTCGAGGTTCGCCTTCCCCAGCGGCCTCGCACCCGTACCGGTCCCGCCTGGGACAGCGTGAAACATTCTGCCCCAATGGCCACTCCCGCACCAGCTCGCGAGGTTACCAACAGTAAACACCATCGGGAGCATTTCTCCTGAAAGGGACAGGATGTGACGTGTCGTATTTCAGTTGTGCCGGAAGTGCAAAGCCGCCCCGGGGCCCGGCACAACCACCCCGGGGAAAAGCTACCGTGCGAACGGACCCCCGCGGTGACGTACCGTCGGACCCGAACAGATATCACCCGGCCGGAGGGGAAAAAGCGATGCGCCGCAGCACGGTGCGGAAGGTGCGCGGAGCCGCCAGGGCGGCCGTCGCAGCGGTCTCCGCCTTCTCGGCAGCCCTGCTCGTCACGGGCTGTGACAGCGGTGGAGGGGACACGTCCGCGGGAAAGCCGAGCGCCTCGCCCGCCGCCCCCGCCTGGAATACCCGCCCCGGCTCCATCGCCTCGCTGGGCGACTCCATTACGCGCGGATTCGACGCCTGCTCGGTGCTCGCGGACTGCCCGGAGGTCTCCTGGGCCACGGGCACGCAGGTCGACAGCGTCGCGCGGAAACTGCTGGCGTCACCGCAGACCAGCAGCTGGAATTACGCGCGGACCGGCGCCCGGATGGCCGATCTCCCGGTGCAGATGCAGTCGGCGATCGCCCACAAGCCGGAGCTGGTGACCGTCCTCCTGGGCGCCAATGACGCCTGCCGCGACAATGTGGCCGACATGACGCCGACGGCCTCGTTCCGCGCGGACTTCGAGGCCTCGGTGAAGAAGCTGCGCACCTCCCTGCCGAAGTCGCAGCTCTACGTGGCCGGCGTGCCCGACCTGCAGCGCCTGTGGACGCAGGGCCGCGCGAACGGCTACGCCAAGACGGTCTGGAAGCTGGGCATCTGCCCGTCGATGCTCAAGGACTCCGAGTCCGCCGACCCGGCGGCGGAGCAGCGCCGCGCCCAGGTCGTCAAGCGGGTCGCCGAGTACAACGCGGTCCTGAAGGACGTCTGCGGCCAGGACGCCCTGTGCCGCTACGACGGCGCGGTCCACAGCTACGACTTCACGAGCGAGGCGCTCAGCAAGTGGGACTGGTTCCACCCGAGCAGGAAGGGCCAGGGGGAGCTGGCGGCGCTGGCCTACCGGACCATCACCGCGGAGAAGCACCCGGCCTGAGGCCCGGCCCGGGCCCGAGCGTGGCTCGGGGCGGGACCTGTCAGGTGGCCCCGCCCCGGTCAGACGCGGTCGTGCGGCCTGCGCGCGGCGCGGGCGTACGTACCCTCGCTCCGGCCGTCCGGCACCGCGCGCACGCGCACTGCACGCCCCCGGCTTTGGCCAAAGCCACGTCCGGGCGGGCGTTCGCGCCTGCTCACCAGCACGGTATCCGATGAACAGACCTTACTCATAAGCAAGTTCACCCCTGCGCGGGTCAACTTCCCTCCCTGCCGCGCACCTGCGGCCATGCGGACGTCGGGCAAGCTTTACCTATCGTCATCCCGGAGGCGTTCCGCAGGCCGCCCGCGGCCCGTGCCCGACCGGTACCGTCTGGCCATGACGGAAATCGACCCGCAGCGCACCGCCCTCGTCCTCGTCGACCTGATGGAGCGCATGGTCGCGCTCCCCCTCGCTCCGCGCAGCGGGGACGAAGTGGTCCGCACGGCGGAGGAGTTGGCGCGGTCGTTCCGGAAGTCCGGGGGCACGGTGGTCGTGGTGCGCACCGAGCGGCCGGGGGTGCCGGAGCAGCCGCCGGGGAGCGGGCTGCTCGCGGGGTTCGCCGAGGAGGGCGACGTCGAGGTGGTGAAGCGGGCGGTCGGCGCCTTCCACGGCACGGACCTGGACGCGCGGCTGCGCGAGCGCGGCGTGCGGACGCTCGTCCTCGGCGGGATCGCCACCAACCTGGGCGTGGAGTCGACGGCCCGCGCGGCCGCCGACCACGGCTACGGGCTGGTGTTCGCGGAGGACGCGATGAGCGCGCTGACGGCGGAGGAGCACCGGGCGTCGGTGACGCTGGACATGCCGCGCCTGGGCACGGTGACCACGGCCGCGGACTTGCGGCTCCCCGCGTAGGGGGCGGCCGGGCCGGCCCTTCTTCCCGTCCGCTCAGGCGCCCGGTTCCAGCATCCGGCGCAGCAGGTCCCGCAGGACCCCGCGCTCCTCGGCCGAGAGGGCGGCGAGCGGCTCGCGGGCGAAGTCCAGCGACTCGCTCAGGCGCCCGGCGGTGTCGAGGCCGGCCGGGGTGGCCGCAGCGAGCTTGATGCGGCGGTCGTCGGGGTCGGGGCGCCGCTCCACCAGGCCGCGGGCCTCCAGGCGGTCGACGATGCCGGTGATGTTCGACGGCTCGCACTTGAGGAGCTGGGCTATCCGGCGCATCGGCAGGGACTCGCGCGCGAGCAGGGCGAGGACCTTCGCCTGGGCGCCGGTGAGCGCGTGCTTGGCCGCCGCCTCCTCGTACTCCTCGTGGTAGCGGGCCACGACGGTCGCGATGAGATCGACGACCTCACGGGTCAGGGCATCGGTTCGGGGGGCCATGGATCCAGGTTAACGCGTTGCTTGACAACATGAAATATCGAGGCGCATGGTTGTTTCAGTTGCTTAACCTTTTACTTGCTCACCAGGAGGTCGCGTTCCATGTCCGCCACGCCCACCACCAGCCGTGAATGGCACCTCGTCGCCCGTCCGCACGGCTGGCCGACGCCCGAGGACTTCGCGCTGCGGGAGACGGCCGTCCCCGAGCCCGGCGAGGGGCAGATCCTGGTGCGCAACATCCACATGTCGGTGGACCCGTACATGCGCGGCCGGATGAACGAGGCCCGCTCCTACATCCCGCCCTTCGAGCTCGACCGGCCCATGGAGGGCGGTGCGGTCGGCGAGGTCGTCGCCTCGCGCAGCGACGCCTTCCGGCCCGGTGACCACGTCCTGCACAGCCTCGGCTGGCGGGAGTACGCCCTGGTCGAGGCCGCGCACGCGGTCAAGGTCGACCCGGAGCTCGCGCCGCTGTCCACCTACCTCGGCGTGCTCGGCATGCCGGGCCTGACCGCCTACGCGGGCCTGCTGGAGGTCGCCTCCTTCAAGGAGGGCGACGCCGTCTTCGTCTCCGGCGCCGCGGGCGCGGTCGGCCTCCAGGTCGGCCAGATCGCCCGGCTCAAGGGCGCCTCGCGCGTCGTCGGCAGCGCGGGCACGGACGAGAAGGTCAAGGCCCTCGTCGAGGAGTACGGCTTCGACGCCGCCTTCAACTACAAGAACGGCCCGGTCGCCGAGCAGCTCAAGCAGGCCGCGCCCGAGGGCGTCGACGTCTACTTCGACAACGTCGGCGGCGAGCACCTGGAGGCCGCGATCGGCGCCCTCAGGCTGCACGGCCGCGCCACCCTCTGCGGCGCCATCGCCGGCTACAACGACACCGTGCCCCAGCCCGGCCCGCACAACATGATCGCGATCATCGGCAAGCGGCTGCGCCTGCAGGGCATGATCGTCCGCGATCACCAGGCGCTGCAGCCGCAGTTCGTGCAGGAGGTCGGCGGCTGGGTGCGCTCCGGCGAGCTCAAGTACCGCGAGACGGTCATCAACGGCGTCGAGAACGCCGTGGACGCGTTCCTGGGCATGCTGCGGGGCGAGAACACCGGCAAGATGATCGTCACGTTCTGAGGCCGTTCCCGCCCGTCCCGCGTGCTCCGGCCGTCCGCCCCGCCGGCCGGCCGGAGCGCGCCGGATAGCCTTCCCGCCATGCGAGATCTCATGGCGGGACTGACGTACCTGGGCAAGGGCCAGCGCTGGGTGGCGCACAACCGGCGGCAGTGGGGGTTCGGGCTGCTGCCCGGGCTCATCACCCTCGTCGGCTACGCGGCGGCGGTCGTCTGCCTCGCCCTGTACGCGGACGACGCCGTCGGCTGGGCCACGCCCTTCGCCGACGGCTGGTCCTCCCCCTGGGCCGGCCTGTTCCGGGGCGCGCTGACCGTCCTGCTCTTCGGCGGCGGCCTGCTGCTGGCCCTCATCTCCTTCACCGCCGTGACCCTGCTGGTGGGCCAGCCGTTCTACGAGGAGCTGTCCGAGCGGGTCGACCGCTCCGTGGGCGGCGACGTCCCCGAGTCCGGGCTGCCGCTCTGGCGCGAGCTGTGGATCTCGGCCCGCGAGAGCCTCGCGGTGCTCGTGCGCGTCGCCGTCTGGGGCGTGCTGCTCTTCGCGCTCGGCTTCGTGCCCGTCGTCGGGCAGACCGTGATCCCGGCCCTCGGCTTCTGCATCTCCGGCTTCTTCCTCGCCGAGGAGCTCACCGCCGTCGCCCTGCAGCGCCGCGGCGTGCCGCTGCGCGAGCGGCTGCGGCTGCTGCGCTCGCGCAAGCTGCTCACCCTGGGCTTCGGGGTGCCGCTGACGCTGCTGTTCCTGGTGCCGTTCGTGGCGGTGTTCGTGATGCCGGGCGCGGTGGCCGGTGCGACGCTCCTCGTCCGGGACCTCATGGGGGAAGAGGCCGCCGCGGAGGACGCCTCCGGCGGCCCCGGTCCCCGGACGGAGGACGAGGGCGCCGCGCTCGGCTGAGAAAAAGCCCCTTCGTGGAAAAGCCCCTTCTCGAGCGAGCCCGGGCAGGCGCTCAGCCGAGGGGCAGCGCGGCCGTCACCAGCCCCGCCTCCGTGGGTGAGCCCTCCGCGAGGACGGAGCCGTCCGGCGCCCACACCGCGCTGAGGCCGCAGGCGTCGTACGGGCCCGACGGGCCGCAGTGGTTCGCCAGCAGAACGTGGAGGCCGCCGGCCTTCGCCAGCGCGGGGAAGATCTCCATCCGCTCCTGTGCGCCGCCGCCCCGCCCGTACAGCGAGCCGGCGAGCAGCACGCTGCACCCGTCGGCGGCGGCGCGGGCCGCGCACTCGGGGAAGTGGGCGTCGTAGCAGATGACGTGCGCGAAGCGAACGCCGTGGAGCGTGAACCGGCCCTCTCCGGTGCCCGCCGCGAAACCCGCTGCCCGCTCCGTGTCCGTCAGGTGCACCTTGTCGTAGCGGGTGAGGAGGGCGCCGTCCGGGCCGTAGACGTAGCTGGTGATCGTCGTGCCCGCGGCGGTCCGCCCCGCGCAGTTGACCACGGCCGCGACGCCCGCCGTGCGGCACGCGTCCCGCACGGGGGCGAGCCGCGCGTCGCCGGGCTCCATGACCAGCCGGTCGCCCCCGCCGGTGATCGCGTCCAGCTCGTAGCCGGTGGCGGCGAGCTCGGCGAAGACGACGAGCGCGGCGCCGCGCTCCCCCGCCTCGGTGACGAACGCGGCCATCCGGGCCGCGTTCGCTTCGATGTCGCACGGCCGGGCGGTGAACTGAGCTGCAGCGATGATCATCCGGCCATCATGGCGTCCGTCCGTCCGCGACGGCCACCCCTGTGATCGACCGCACCTGCGCGACGATCGCGAGCCGGTTGCGGACGAACTCCGGGTCGGTGACCGTGCCGGTCGCCGGATCCGTGTTGCCCTGCCCGAACTGCAGCACCGGGGTGTGCAGGTGCCCGCCCGGCACGCCCAGGCGCACCGCGTCGCGCAGCAGGGTCGCCCGGTAGGCGATCTCGTTGGAGAGGTAGTCGCCTCCGCCGCCCGCGCGGGCGGTCGAGCCCGGGGTCGGCCCGTCCGGCCGGTCGACCGGCTCGACGGCGCCCGCCGGGATCTCGGTGACCTCGGTGTTGTCGCGCACCGGGAACGGCCCGGTGGCGGCCGCGGTGATCGCCGCGTACGGGAGGCTGGTGGACGTCCACTGCGGCTGCGGGTGCACGGTCGGGACGCCGGGCGGCACCGGCACGGTCTCCGTGCGGGAGACGTTCGCGTTGTCCGGGTAGCCGCCGCGCCAGGCGCCGTTGGTGCGCTCGACGTCGAAGCGGCCGGGGCGGCCCTGGCTGATCGTGGTGAAGACGTCCACCCGGCGGGGGCCCGGCCGGAAGTGCGGCAGCAGCGTCCGTTCCACCGTGCCGTCGGCGAAGTCCGCCCAGCGGACGGGGAAGACGGCGGCCTCGACGCGCGCCGGGCCGGCCGGGGTGTCGATCGTCGTGCCGTCCAGGGCGAGCGCGGCCGCCCCGGAGGGGTTGGAGCGGCGGGGGTCCGCGTCGAGCTGGAACGGGTCGAAGCCGGTGATGAGGACGCGCCTGACCTGCTCCCCGGCGGGGAGGTCGATGGAGTCCTGGCCGCGCGAGGAGCGCTCGACGCGGCCGGTGAGCCCGGCGCGCTGCGGCCCGGACAGGCCGAAGGCCGGCTTCCACTCCCGCAGGGCGCGGGTCATGCCGAGCCGCGCCCAGTACAGCGGGCGGTCGTCGTCCCGGCTCAGGTCCCCGGCGCGCTC
>NZ_JBAMDC010000709.1:0-1589 GCF_036961605.1 Streptomyces sp. KLMMK | reverse complement strand
CCGAACTGGCCCGGGCACGCGAGCTGCTGACCGCCGTGCCGGTGGACCTGACCCGGCCCGGCCTGGGGCTGGAGCCCGCGGCCCACGACCGGCTCGCCGGGGAGGCCGAGGCCGTCTGGCACTGCGCCGCGGCCCTGTCCCTGATGAGCACCGTGGACACGCTCACGCCCGTCAACGTCACCGGCACCCGCCACCTCACCGAGCTCGCCGACCGCGCCCCGGCGGGCACCCCGTTCCTGTACGTCAGCACCGCCTACGTCGCCGGCGACGACGCCCCGGCCGGCACGGACTCGCCGCTGGGCGAGGCCGTCACGGGCTACGAACGGACCAAGCAGCAGGCCGAGGCCGTCGTCCAGGAGTGGGCCGGCCGGCGGCGGCGCACGGCCCTCGTCCTGCGCCCGAGCCTGCTGGCCACCGACCGGCCCGTGCCCGAAGGCGCCGCCCGGCAGCCCCTGTCCGTCCTCGGCGCGGGCCTGCGCGACCTCGTCGGGCAGGCCCCGCCGCTGCTGCGGGGCGTCCTGCTGCGCAGACGCACCGGCGTGCCGCGCATGCGCCTGAGGCTGGTGGCCGACTCCGCCTCCCGCCTGAACATCGTCCCGGTCGAGTACGCCGTCGACGCCATGCTCCGTCTCGCGCGCCTGCCGCACCCGCCCGGCGTCACGGCCTATCCGGTGGTCCACCCCGTGGACACGCCCGCACCGGTGCTGGTCGCGGCCGTCGGCGAGCTGCTGCCCGGCGTCGAGCTGGTGCTCCGGCCCTCGGTCGACCGCCCCAACCTCGTGGAACAGCAGGTCAACCCGGTACTGGAGAACTTCTTCGGGCGCGGCTGGCGCAGCCGGGCCGGCGACGGGACCCCGCTGCACGACGCGCTGCCCGGCCTGCCACCGCCCGCCCCCGTCGACGGCGCCTACCTCCGCGCCGCCCTGGACGTCCGCATCCCCCTGCACAGCCGACAGGAAGGCCCACCGTGAGCGAGGACAACCGCAGGCCCTTTGAAGGCAGGACGGCGTGGAGGAAGGCGGCGGTCCTCGCCGTTCCGGCGCTGGCGGCCGTCGCGGTGATGGCGGTCGGGATGGCGGAGGGCGTCCTGGCGTCGTCGTTCGCCGTGTCCGGCTCGGCCTTCCAGGTGTCGTCGGGCAAGCTGTCGAGCAACGGCCTCGCGTCCTTCGTCGAGGTCGACCGCTCCGCGGACGGCGAGGGCCGGCCGGTGGCGCTGCTGGGCATCGGGGACGCCACGCTCTCCGACATCTGCCAGTCCGCGCAGGTCCCGACGCCGCTGGGGCCGGTGGTGTTCAAGCTGACGGCCGGCGGGAAGGCCGGCACCGTCCATGCGAGCAACCTGGTCCTCGACAGCGAGGACCTGACCGGCGACGCCTCCTTCGGCCGGGTGGAGATCGGCCGGGACGCCTCCACGCTGGACACCGTGCCCGGAGTGCGGGGCAATCCCGGCCAGTTCGGGCTGCAGGCCGCGGAGGTCTCGGTGACCGGGGTGCGCTCCCACGCCCGCTCCGCCACCGGGGGCGACTTCAAGCTCAAGGGGCTCGCGCTGAACGTGAGCCTGGACGGAAAGGCGTGCTTCTGATCCCCCG
>NZ_JBAMDC010000708.1:0-1617 GCF_036961605.1 Streptomyces sp. KLMMK | reverse complement strand
CCTGGGAGTACGGCGGGCCGGCCTCCCTCGCCGCACTGGAGGAGGAGTGGACTCCGGAGGGGGAGGGGCTCGCACGCGCCAGCGCCCGGCTGGCCGGCGCCTGGGAGGAGGAGCAGGCACCGCAGCTGCGGGCCGTGCGCAACCGGTGGACCGCGGTCGGCACTTCCGCGCAGCTGCGCTACGGAAGGGACGGCCGGTGGTGGCCCTACCGCAAGGAGGGCGGCCGCTGGCTGCCCGCGGGGCCCTGTGACCACGATCCGGCGGCCGCGCTCGCCACGCTCCTCACCGACGACCGGTGATCCAAAGGCAAGGGAGAGTCAAAAGGGAGCTTTCATAGGCAACCCCGAGGATTTTGCCTATCAGCGACAGAATATGGTGATCTACAGTTCAATCACCTTCTCGTCACCGAAAGGCCCTTTGGGATGGCTTTCGCCCTGCTCCGCCGGTTCACGCGCCCCTCCCGCCCGGAGGCCGCGCCGATTCCGCTCGGAGCGGGGGCCCTCGACTGCATCGTCGTGGAGCCGATGCAGTCGCCCTTGCACAGAGCCGAGGTCTCCGTGCGGGACGCGGGCGGCCGTGAAGTGGTGCACGGCCAGACCGACCCGCACGGCCGCTTCGCGACGACCGTCGCCCCCGGCGAGTACAGCGTCTCGGTGACGGCCGACGGCTTCCGCCCCGTCCTGCGCACCGTCACCTGCGCCGAGGAGACCCGCACCTCGCTCGGCACCCTCGCGATGGAGCTCGCCCCGGCACCGCCCATGCCCGCGCCGGGCGCGTGGCGCATCGACCCGGACCACACGGCGGTGCGCTTCATCGCCCGGCACATCGGCCTCGCCGAGGTACACGGCCGCTTCAACCGCTTCGAGGGCACCCTCTGGATCGCGGAGGACGTCCGGCACTCCCGCATCGACGTCGTGATCGACACGGCCAGCATCGACACGGGGGTCGCGCAGCGCGACGAGCACCTGCGCTCGCCGGAGTTCCTGGACGTCGCCAACTACCCGTACATGCAGTTCACCAGCGAGCGCTTCGTGCACCGCGGCGGCTCGCACTGGACCGTGCAGGGCGTGCTCAACCTGCACGGCGTCAGCCGGAACATCGCCCTCGACACCCGCTACCTGGGGATCGGCACCGGCATCATGGGCGAGACCCGCACGGCCTGCTCGGCCTCCACCGAGCTGCACCGCGAGGACTTCACCCTGGACTGGCGTTCCATGCTCCGGCGCGGCATCGCCATGATCGGCGCGACCATCAGGATCGAGCTGGACATCCAGGCCGTTCCGGAGCAGCCGCCGGCCGGCTGACGTCCCGTACGCCCCCTGGCCGTGCGCGCCCGGCGGTGAACCCGGCCGTCAGCCCCGGCCGCCGTCACCGGCGAACGGGAGCAGCCCCGAAGGGAGGCCGCTCGGCAGGCTCGTGGGCAAGGACGTGGGCACACCGCTGGGCAGACCACTGGGCAGACCGGACGGCAGGGCGGTCGGCCATTGCGACGGGAACCCGCTCGGGACGGTGAGCGAAGGCGACGACGTCGCCGCGCCCGGGCCGGCGGGCTCGTTCCCGTCGCCCGGCCTGCCCGGCTCCCCGCTCTTGCCGCCGACGGCCAGGAAGGTCCCCAGG
>NZ_JBAMDC010000706.1:0-1630 GCF_036961605.1 Streptomyces sp. KLMMK | reverse complement strand
GGAGATCGTGACCGCCTGGACCGGACAGGCCATCGGGACGTCGCGCACCCGCGGGTCGCCCGCCCCGTCCTCCTGGCCCGGGAGCAGGGCGACCACCGCGTCGTCGTCCTGGGTGAAGACGCCGGGCGCGGTCATGACGCACTGGCCCGAACCGATGCAGCGGTCGCGGTCGATGGTGATGCGCATGGCCCCGGCCCTCACCAGGTCACGGGGAGCTCGACGGGGCCCTGGGCGTCGTGGCCCGCCTTGATGGGCACCTCGTCGACGGGTACGGCCAGCCGCAGGCCCGGGATGCGGGTGAAGAGCGTGCCCAGGGCGATTTCGAGCTCGGCCCGCGCGAGGTTCTGCCCGAGGCACTGGTGGATGCCGTGGCCGAAACCGACGTGGTGCCGCGCGTTGCGCCGGACGTCGAAGGCGTCGGGGTCCTCGTACGCCTTGGCGTCGCGGTTCATCAGCGAGATGGAGACCACCACGGCGTCCCCGGCCTTGATGGTCTCGTCGCCGACCTCGATGTCCTCCTTGGCCATCCGGACCATGTAGTCCGAGACGGAGGTGAACCGCAGCAGCTCCTCGACCGTTCCGGAGAGCAGGCCGGGGTCGTTGCGCAGCGCGTCGAGCTGCTCGGGGTGTTCGAGGAGCGTGAGGGCGCCGAGGGCGATCGCGTTGACGGTGGTCTCGTGGCCGGCCACCAGCAGGACCAGCGCGATCATGACCACCTCGTTGTGGTCCAGTGCGCCTTCTTCGAGCTGCCGCGCGATCAGCTCGTCCAGCAGGCCGTCGCCGGGATCGGCCTGCTTCTTCTCGACCAGGCCGTGCAGGTAGCCGTACAGCGCGGCGAAGGCCGCGTCGGCCTCTGCCGACGTCGCGGCGCCCACGAAGTCGCGCGAGCGCTCCTCGAAGAAGTCGTGGTCGCCGTACGGGACGCCGAGCAGCTCACAGATCGCCATCGAGGGCACGGGCAGGGCGAAGGCCGACACCAGGTCCGCGGTCGGGCCCTTCTCCAGCATGTCGTCCAGCAGCCGGTCGACGAGGCCCTGGATCAGGGGGCGCATGGCGGCCATGCGCTTGACGCCGAAGCTGGGTATCAGCATGCGCCGCTGCCGGGCGTGCTCGGGGTCGTCGACGCCGATCAGCGGGAACGCGAGGCCGCCGCGGTCCTCGGTGCGCTGCACGACGACGGGGAAGACCGGGTGGCCCCAGTCGGAGGACAGCCGGGGGTCGGCGAGCAGCGCGCGCCCTTCGGCATGTCCCGTCACCATCCACGCCGGGCGGCCGTCGAACAGCTCCACCCGCGACAGCGGGCCCTGCCCCCGCCCGTCCGCGTAGGACTTCGGCGGCTGGTACGGGCAGGTCCGGTCCTGGGGGAAGGAGAGGTCCGGTGACCCGGTGGAGCGGATATCGGTCTCGGTCATGTCGTGCCTTTCAAAACGATCAGCGGAGCCGTCATTCATGGATACTGGCGAGTAAATTCAATCCGTCAGCAAGGCCTTTCCCGGTTCGGTCAACGTCTGATCGTTCGGTCCCGGGCCCGGGCTCGGACAATTACCGAAGGGGCCGCACCGGACCGCCGCCTCGCCGGAATCCCCATGTCCGCCAGGCTAGGCGGCCCGGCAGTAGGGCAACCCCTAGT
>NZ_JBAMDC010000705.1:0-1632 GCF_036961605.1 Streptomyces sp. KLMMK | reverse complement strand
TGACCGCCGCGGTGGCCACGCTCGCCGCCTCCTGCGCGATGCTGCCGCTGGTGGACAGGTCGGCCTGGATACTGCAGGCCGCCTTCCTGCTGGCCCTCCAGAGCGTGACGGGCGCCCTCGCCCGCCGGGTGCCGCTGGCCAGGCCGGTGACGGTGGCCGC
Source organism: Streptomyces sp. KLMMK (assembly GCF_036961605.1). NCBI lineage: Bacteria > Bacillati > Actinomycetota > Actinomycetes > Kitasatosporales > Streptomycetaceae > Streptomyces > Streptomyces sp. KLMMK. The sequence continues at coordinate 1,472 of NZ_JBAMDC010000705.1, read as the reverse complement.
GCAGGCCCTGGTGACCCTGCTCCTGCTCACCGTGGCCTTCGCCGGCGACCAGGCGGCCGCCGGGCTGCTGCCGGGCCCCGACGTCTTCCGCGAGTTCGGCCAGCTGGTGCAGGAGGGCACCGAGGACGTCGGCCGGTACGCCATCCCCGCGCCGGCGACGGCCGGCATCCGCCTGCTGCTCGTCGGGGGCGTGCTGGTCGTGGGTCTGACGGTGGACGCCGTCGCGGTCACGTACCGCAGCGCCGCCCCCGCCGGGCTGCCGCTGCTCGCCCTGTACTCCGTGGCCGCCGGGCTCGGCCAGGACGGTTCGGGGTGGCTGTGGTTCCTCGCGGCGGCGAGCGGCTATCTGCTGCTGCTCCTGGCCGAGGGCAGGGAGCGGCTCGCCGAGTGGGGCCGGGTCTTCGCCGGCCGCCGGACGGCTCCCCCGGCTCCCGGGCCCCCGCCGGGCCGCGCCTCCACCGGCCCCGTCCGTACGGGCCGGCGCATCGGCGCGCTGGCCCTCGGCATCGCCCTGGTGGTCCCGGCCGTGCTGCCCGCCATGGACAGCGGGCTCTTCGAGCCCCGGGGCCGGAGCGAGGCCGCGGGCTCCGGCCGCGGCGGGCTCACCTCCGTCAAGCCCCTGGTCGCCCTCCAGGACAACCTCAACCAGCCGGCGAACCGCGAGCTGCTGCGCCTGCGCTCCTCCGCCGAGAACACCCGCGACCTCTACCTGCGCATCGTCGCCCTCGACCGCTTCGACGGCTCGTCGTGGCAGACCACCGAGCGCGCCCTGACGGCGCTGCCCGCGGTCCTGCCCACCCCGGCAGGGCTCGCCCCCGGCGTGCGCACCACGCGCATCGACACCACCGTCACGGCCTCCGGCACCTACGCGCAGAACTACCTGCCGCTGCCCTACCCCGCCGAGGAGGTGCGCACCGAGGGCCGCTGGCGGTACGAGCCGGAGGGCCGGATCCTCGCCGGGGAGCGCGGCCAGACCACCCGGGGCGTCCGCTACCAGGTCGCCAGCCTGCAGGTGGAGCCCACGGCGGCGCAGCTCGCGAGCGCCCCCGCGCCCCCGGAGCAGGTGCTGCGGGCCTACACCCAGGTGCCCCGGTCGCTGCCGCCGGTGGTGGCGCAGACGGCCCGGAAGGTGACGGCGGGCTCGGCGAACGCCTATCAGCAGGCGGTCAGGCTGCAGGACTGGTTCTCCGTCGGCGGGGGCTTCCAGTACGACACCCAGGTCGCCTCGGGCACCGGCACGGACGCCGTCGTCCGCTTCCTGGAGGCCAAGCGGGGCTTCTGCATCCACTTCTCGTTCTCGATGGCGGCGATGGCACGGACACTGGGCATCCCCGCGCGCGTGGCGGTCGGCTTCATGCCGGGCACGCCCGTGGCGGACGGCTCGGTGTCCGTCGGGTCCAAGGACGCCCACGCCTGGCCCGAGCTGTACTTCGAGGGTGCCGGGTGGACGCGCTTCGAGCCCACCCCCAGCC
>NZ_JBAMDC010000704.1:0-1635 GCF_036961605.1 Streptomyces sp. KLMMK | reverse complement strand
CCGCTCCGCGGCGGCGGCCCTGCTCGAGCACGTGCCCGACGCCATCCGTCCCAGCTGCTCGGACGGCGACGCGTCCAAGTTCCCGCCGTCCGTCGTCGCCGTGGTCGCCTGCACGCCGCCCGGCGGATTCCCGGTGATCTACGCCCAGTTCGTGGACGGCATCAGCATGAGCGGCGCCTACGACAGGCTGACCGGCAAGGCCACGGTCACGCACGACGCGTGCGGCCCCTCGGTCCCGCTCGACGGGCGGCAGAGGTACAAATCCGGTGGAAAGACCGTCGGCGACCTCACCTGCTACGCAACATCCGACGGCGACGCCTATCTCACCTGGTCCAGCGAGGACCTGAACATCATCGCGGAAGCCCACACCCCCCTCGCCTCCTACGGGCGGCTGTGCGCCTGGTGGATGACGGCGGGACCGCTGCACGGCAGCGGCGCCGGCACGGCCGCCTGAGAAAGCGGGAAACGGGAATGGTGAATTCTTTCCGGGAATTCCGGGAGCCGTGATGCGCGGAGCCGCCGATTTCGTCCTGGAGGTCAGCGGCGGTCCCGGCGGGCGGTACACGGTGGCCGTCTCCTCGCCGGCCGGCGAGGGGAGCCTCACCGTCGCCCTGGACCCCGTCGCCATCGGCGCCCGCCTCGCCGACCTCCAGCGGGCCGTCCTCGCCTCCTCCGTGACACCGCGCGCGGCGGCGCTCGGCCTGGAGCGGCCCGTGCGGGAGGTCGGGGAACGGCTCTTCCGCGCCGTGTTCGACGGACACCTGCGCGGGCTGTACTTCGCCAGCCGCCAGCACGCCGGCGAGCACGACCAGGCACTGCGCGTGGTCCTGCGCATCCGCGCCCCCGAACTCGCCGCCCTGCCCTGGGAGCTGCTCTACGACGAGGAGTCCGCGGAGTACCTGTGCCTGCGCCGGCCCCTCGTCCGCTACGTCGACCTGCCCGAGCCCCTCGCCCCGCTGCGCTCCGAACCACCCCTGAAGATCCTCGGCATGACCTCGCTGCCCCGCTCCCGCGCGCCCCTGGGCGCGGAGAGCGAGCGGGCCGCCCTGTCCGTCGCGCTGGGCCCGCTGACCGAGCGCGGCCTGGCCGACCTCGACTGGGTGCCCGGCCAGACCGCGGACGACCTCTCCCGCAGGCTGCTCCGGGGCTGCCACGTCCTGCACTTCATCGGGCACGGCGCGTACGACCCGCAGCGTCACGAGGGCATGATCACCCTGGCCGACGCGGACGGGCGCGAGCACCACCTGCACGCCTCCGCCCTCGCCTCGCTCCTCAGCGTGGCCCGGCCCCGGCCCCAGCTGGTGATCCTCAACAGCTGCCAGAGCGGCATGGGCAACGCCGAGGACCTCTTCTCCAGCACGGCCGCCGTGCTCGTGCGCACCGTACCGGCCGTCGTCGCCATGCAGTTCGCCGTCACCGACAAGGCGGCCACCCGCTTCGCCGCCTCCTTCTACCAGGCGCTGGCCCAGGGCCGCACCGTCGACGAGGCCGTGCGGGTCGGCCGGATCGCCCTGGTCGTCGACAAGGACGACAGCCTGGAGTGGGCGACCCCGGTGCTCTACCTGCGCGGCGGGGACGCCCGTCTCTTCGACATGCCCGCCGCCTGGGCGCAGGCCGGGCCGGCCGTACCGCTGC
>NZ_JBAMDC010000703.1:0-1637 GCF_036961605.1 Streptomyces sp. KLMMK | reverse complement strand
GCCCACCTCGGCCTGCCGCTGCTGCCGACCACCACCATCGGCTCCTTCCCGCAGACCACGGAGCTGCGCACCGCCCGCGCCGACCTGCGCGCCGGGCGGATCGACGAGGCCGCGTACGAGCGGCGCATCGAGGCCGAGATCCGCGAGGTCATCTCCTTCCAGGAGAAGGCCGGCATCGACGTCCTGGTGCACGGCGAGCCCGAGCGCAACGACATGGTGCAGTACTTCGCCGAGCAGCTGACGGGCTATCTGGCCACGCAGCACGGCTGGGTCCAGTCGTACGGCACGCGCTACGTCCGCCCGCCGATCCTCGCCGGCGACATCTCCCGCCCCGAGCCGATGACCGTGCGCTGGACCCGCTTCGCCCAGTCGGTGGCGGGCCGCCCGGTCAAGGGCATGCTGACCGGCCCGGTCACCATGCTCGCCTGGTCGTTCGTCCGCGACGACCAGCCGCTCGGCGAGACCGCCCGCCAGGTGGCCCTCGCCCTGCGCGACGAGGTGAACGACCTGGAGGCCGCCGGGACGTCGGTCATCCAGGTGGACGAGCCCGCCCTCCGTGAGACGCTGCCGCTGCGCGCCGCCGACCACGCCGGGTACCTCGCGTGGGCGACCGAGTCCTTCCGCCTGTCCACCAGCGGCGTCCGGCCGGACACCCAGATCCACACGCACATGTGCTACGCGGAGTTCGGCGACGTCCTCCAGGCCATCGACGACCTCGACGCCGACGTCATCAGCCTGGAGGCCGCCCGCTCGCACATGCAGGTCGCCGCGGAGCTGGCCGTCGCCGGCTACCCGCGCGAGGTCGGCCCGGGCGTCTACGACATCCATTCCCCGCGCATCCCGGGGGCGGACGAGGCGGCGGCGCTGCTGCGCAAGGGCCTGGAGGCGATCCCCGGCGAGCGCCTGTGGGTCAACCCCGACTGCGGCCTGAAGACCCGCGGCTGGACCGAGGTCCGGGCCTCCCTGGAGAACCTGGTCACGGCGGCCCGCACGGTCCGGGCCGAGATCCCCGGTCAGGCCTCCTGACGGCCGGGTGACGGGAGGGGGCGGCGCCGGACGACCCGGCGCCGTCCTCTCCCGCCGTGCGGTCAGTGCGCGGGCAGGATCCGGTCGAGGTGGTAGTCCAGCGTCGCCCGGACGTCGGCGAGGGTGCGCCGGCCGTGGAGCACGTCCATGCCCAGCCCCGTCACCCCTGACACCAGCAGGTCCGCCTCCCTCCCCGGGTCGGCGCCGGGTGCCGCCCCCGCCTGCGCGATCAGGTCGGCGACGAGCCGCTCGACGGGCTGGGAGGCGTGCAGGAAGACCTCGGCCAGTGCCGGGTCGGTGAGGCTGCGCACGTAGTACGCGACGAAGACGCGCAGAGCGCTGCGTCGCTGCTCGTCCAGGGGCAGGAACTCGTTCAGGACGGCGCCCAGCACCGCCCGCAGGTCCGCGGGGTCGGGCAGTGCGGCCATGCGCGCCCGGGCCCGCCGGTCGTTCTCCTCGTGCAGCAGGTGCAGTGCTGAGACGAGGAGGCCGTGCTTGCTCCCGAAGTGGTACTGGACGACGCGCAGCGAGACCCCGGCCTCGGCCGCGACCTCGCGCATGCTGGCCGCCTCCAGGCCCCGCTCCGCCGCGATCCTCCAGACGGCCTCGGC
>NZ_JBAMDC010000702.1:0-1670 GCF_036961605.1 Streptomyces sp. KLMMK | reverse complement strand
GACCGTGCCGGCGGCCGAGCGGCGGCGCTTCCGGGGGCGGCGGCCGTGACGGAGGCGGGAATCCCGGGCCCAATCCGGTATGCGGAACGGGCCCCTACGCGTTGTACCTGACAGGCCACTCATCGGCTATGTACAGGCAGCGATTCAGTCTCTAGGGTGCCTGAATATGGATATGCACACTGTGGTGGTGGGGACGGCCGGGACGACCGCGGAAGACGTGATCGCCGTGGCACGGGGCGCCGCGCGCGTCGTCGTATCGGAAGAAGCACTGGCCGCCGTCGCCGCGTCGCGCCGCGTCATCGACGACCTCGCCGCCAAGCCCGACCCCGTCTACGGCGTCTCCACCGGCTTCGGAGCCCTCGCCGTCCGCCACATCAGCCCCGAGCTGCGCGCCCAGCTGCAGCGCAACATCGTGCGCTCGCACGCCGCCGGCATGGGTCCGCGCGTCGAGCGCGAGGTAGTCCGCGCGCTGATGTTCCTGCGCATGAAGACCCTCGCCTCGGGCCGCACCGGCGTGCGCCCGCTCGTGGTCGAGACCATGGCGGCGATCCTCAACGCCGGCATCACCCCCGTCGTGCACGAGTACGGCTCCCTCGGCTGCTCCGGCGACCTCGCGCCGCTGTCCCACTGCGCGCTCACGCTCATGGGGGAGGGCGACGCCGAGGGCCCCGACGGCACCGTCAAGCCGGCCGGCCAGCTGCTCGCCGAGCACGGCATCGAGCCCGTGGCGCTGCGTGAGAAGGAGGGCCTGGCCCTCCTCAACGGCACCGACGGCATGCTCGGCATGCTGGTCATGGCCTGCGCCGACCTCGGCAGGCTGCTGACCTCGGCCGACGTCACCGCCGCCCTGTCGCTGGAGGCCCTGCTCGGCACCGAGAAGGTGCTCGCGCCCGAGCTGCACGCCATCCGCCCGCACCCCGGCCAGGGGGCCAGCGCCGACAACATGCTGCGCGTCCTCGCCGGCTCCGGGCTCACCGGGCACCACCAGGACGACGCGCCGCGCGTCCAGGACGCCTACTCCATCCGGTGCGCCCCGCAGGTCGCCGGCGCCGGCCGCGACACCCTCGCGCACGCCCGCCTCGTCGCCGACCGCGAGCTCGCCTCCGCCGTCGACAACCCCGTCGTGCTGCCCGACGGCCGCGTGGAGTCCAACGGCAACTTCCACGGCGCCCCGGTCGCGTACGTCCTGGACTTCCTCGCGATCGCCGCCGCCGACCTCGCCTCCATCGCCGAGCGCCGCACCGACCGGCTGCTCGACAAGAACCGCTCGCACGGCCTGCCGCCCTTCCTGGCGGGCGACGCGGGCGTCGACTCCGGCCTGATGATCGCGCAGTACACGCAGGCCGCCCTGGTCAGCGAGATGAAGCGGCTGGCCGTCCCCGCTTCGGTGGACTCCATCCCGTCCTCCGCGATGCAGGAGGACCACGTCTCCATGGGCTGGTCGGCGGCGCGCAAGCTGCGCACCGCCCTGGACGCGCTCGCGCGCGTCATCGCCGTCGAGCTGGTCGCCGCGACCCGGGCCGTCGAGCTGCGCGAGGGCCTGACGCCGGCCCCCGCCACGCAGGCGGTGCTGAAGGCCGTGCGCGCCGCGGGCGTCGAGGGCCCCGGCGAGGACCGCTTCCTCGCCCCGGACCTGGCCCGGGCGGAGGAGTTCGTACGGGCCGGGAAGC
>NZ_JBAMDC010000701.1:0-1712 GCF_036961605.1 Streptomyces sp. KLMMK | reverse complement strand
CCCGAGCCTCGTGCGATCACCGGGCGGGAGCGGGACGGATGGCGGCAGCCGGGCTACTCCTGGCAGAAGACGAGCCGCCCGGAGAGCACCACCTGATCGGCCCGGGGCGCCGTTGACGCGGAGACCGCGGAGACCGTGGAGACCGCGGAGGCCGTGGAGACCTGCTCGTCCCCCCGGTGCGCGCTGCGTGTGCCCCGTGCGTGTACCCCATGCGGGCTTCCGCTGTCCGGCGGTCCCGCGGGATGATCACCTGTACGGGGCCCGTACTGCCGTCGGAGCGCCCCTGCGGGTAATCTCCGGAACATGTCCCGCCATGTCGCTGTCATTACTGATTCAACGGCCTATCTGCCGCAGCGGGCGATGGAGCGGCACAGCATCACCGCCGTACCGCTGACCGTCGTCCTGGGCGACGAAGCGCTCGAAGAGGGCACCGAGATCTCGGCCCGCAGCGTGGCCCAGGCCCTGCAGAAGCGCAGGTCGGTGACCACTTCCCGGCCCGGTCCCGAAGTCTTCGCGGCCGCGTACCGCGCGGCGGCCGAGGCCGGTGCGCGGGGCATCGTCTCGCTGCACCTGTCGGCCGAGTTCTCCGGTACGTACGACGCGGCGGTCCTCGCGGCGCGCGAGGCGCCGGTGCCGGTGCGGGTCGTGGACACCGGCCTGGTCGCCATGGCCCTCGGTTTCTGCGCGCTGGCCGCCGCCGAGACGGCGGACGCCGGGGGCACCCTCGACGAGGCCGTCGCCGCCGCGGAGAAGCGGGCCCAGGGCACGGCCACCTTCTTCTACGTCGACACCCTCGACTACCTCCGGCGGGGCGGCCGCATCGGCGCGGCCCAGGCCCTGCTGGGGTCGGCGCTGGCCGTCAAGCCGCTGCTGCAGCTGGAGGGCGGCCGCATCGAGCTGCGCGAGAAGGTGCGCACGGCGTCCAAGGCCATCGCCCGGCTGGAGGAGATCGCGGTGGAGCGCGCGGGCGCGGCCCCCGTCGACATCGCCGTCCACCACCTGGCCGCCCCCGACCGTGCGACCCTGCTGGCCGACCGGCTGCGGGAACGGCTGCCGGCGCTGGAGGAACTGCACGTCAGCGAGGTGGGCGCGGTCATCGGGGCGCACACCGGGCCAGGGTTGCTGGGCGTGGTGGTGGCGCCGAAGTAGGGGCTCGCGGCTCCCTTTGCCCTTGGTTCTTCCCCCGGTGGGGTGACGGGGTTATCCACAACTGCCGGGATATCCACGGGAATCGAGCCGTCCGAGCGGGATCGGGCGGATCGCTCTACGGTCTTGCGCATGACGGATCGCCCGAGAAATGCGGCAGTTGAGCCCGGCGGCCCTTCGCTGCGGGAGCGGGCGGGGGAGCTGTTTCCGGGCCGGTCGACGGGTCCCGCCTCGGGCGGGGGAAACTCCGGCGGCTTGAATGTCCCTCGCGCGGAGGGGAGTTGGCGCCTTGCGCTGCGGGAGCGGCTGCCGCTCTGGGCGCAGCTGCGGTGCGGCATCGAGCCGAGGACGCTCGCGGCGCTGACGGTCGTCCTGGTCGCTGCGTGCGCCTTCGCCGCGTACCACTTCCTGACCGGGCGCCCGCAGACCGTGCGGGTGCCCGTACGGGAGGCACCGGCCGCGGCGGTCGCGCCACCGTCCTCGCGGCCCGTTCCCGCGCCCGTCGCGCCCTCGGCGGCCCGTACGGGCGGGGCGGTGGTGGTGGACGTGGCGGGCAAGGTCCGCAG
>NZ_JBAMDC010000700.1:0-1720 GCF_036961605.1 Streptomyces sp. KLMMK | reverse complement strand
AGCTCGGCCTGGGCCCCGGCTCCCTCGGCGACTTCGCCGCCCGCACCGGGCGGCCCGACTGGGCGGCCGCCGCCTCCTTCCTCGCCGAATACCTCGACCTGCTCGACCTGCGCGGCGTCCTCGACTACGCCGAGCTCGTGCACCGCGCCGTCCTCCTCGCCGAACGGCCCGAGACCGCCGCCGAGCTGGCCGGCCGCTACGACGCCGTGTTCGTCGACGAGTACCAGGACACCGACGCCGCCCAGGTGCGGCTGCTGCGGGCGCTCGCCGGCGGCGGCCGCACCCTCGTCGCCTTCGGCGACCCCGACCAGTCGATCTACGCCTTCCGGGGCGCCGACATCAACGGCATCCTCGACTTCCCGGACGCCTTCCCCCGCCGCGACGGCGCCGCCGCCCCCGTCGAGGTCCTCACCACCTCGCGCCGCTCCGCCGCGGACCTCCTCGCGGCCACCCGGCTGCTCACCCGCCGGATGCCCCTCACCCGCCTCCCCGCGGACGCCGTCCGCGCGCACCGGGACCTCGCGGCCGTCCGCGAGGGCGGGCGCGTGGAGGCCTTCACGTACCCGACGGCGGGCGCGGAGACCGACAACATCGCCGACATCCTGCGCCGCGCGCACCTGGAGGACGGCGTCCCCTGGCACGAGATGTCCGTCCTCGTCCGCGCGGGCTCACGCTCCATACCGGCCCTCCGCCGCGCCCTGACCTCGGCGGGCGTCCCGGTGGAGGTCGACGGCGACGACATCCCCCTGCGCCAGGAACCGGCGGTGGCACCGCTGCTGACGGCGCTGCGGGTGGTGGCGGAGGGCGTTGCGGAGGACATCGCGGCGGACGCTGCGGAGCCTGCCGGGCCTGCGGAGCCTGCCGGGCCTGCGGGGCCCGCTGCCATCGACCCCGAGACCGCCCTGACCCTCCTCACCTCCCCTCTCGGCGGCATGGATGCCGCGGACCTCCGCCGCCTCGGGCGCGCCCTCAGGGACGAGGAGCGCGCCGCAGGCGAAGCCGTGCCCCGTCCTTCCGACACCCTCATCGCCGAGGCCCTCGCCGAGCCGGAGCGACTGGCCGTCCACGACCCCGCCTACGCCCGGGGCGCCCAGCGCCTGGGCGCCCTCCTCCGCGGGGCGCGCGAGATCCTCGCGGCCGGAGGCACCGCCGAAGAGGCCCTCTGGGCGCTGTGGGACGGCACCCCCTGGCCCGCCCGCCTGCAGCGCGCAGCGCACCGCGGCGGCGCGGCCGGCCGCAACGCCGACCGCGACCTGGACGCCGTCTGCGCCCTGTTCGAGACCGCCGCCCGCGCCGAGGAGCGCACCGGCGGCCGCGGCGCCCTGAACTTCCTCGACGAGCTCGAGGCGCAGGACATAGCGGCCGACACCCTCACCCGCAGGGCCGTCCGCCCCGACGCCGTGCGCCTGATGACCGCCCACCGCTCCAAGGGCCTCGAATGGCGGCTCGTGGTCGTCGCGGGCGTCCAGGAAGGGCTCTGGCCCGACCTGCGGCGCCGCGGCTCGCTCCTGGAGGCCGACCGGATCGGCCGCGACGGCATCGCCGAGCCCCTCAGCCCCGGCGCGCTGCTGGCCGAGGAGCGTCGCCTGTTCTACGTGGCGGCCACGCGTGCGCGCGAGCGCGTGGTCGTCACCGCGGTCAAGGCGGCGGCCGAGGACGGCGACCAGCCCTCCCGGTTCCTGACCGAGCTGGGCGTCGAGCCGGCCGACGTCACCCAGCG
>NZ_JBAMDC010000070.1:0-23690 GCF_036961605.1 Streptomyces sp. KLMMK | reverse complement strand
CGTCCCCGCATCGGAAGCCGCCTTGGCGATCTCCTTGACCTTGTCGTCGAACTGCTTGATGTTGCCCGGGTTCACACGGACCGCCGCGCAGCCGGCGTCGATCGCCGCGAAGACGTACTTCGGCTGGAAGTGAATGTCCGCGATCACCGGGATCTGCGACTTCTTCGCGATGACCGGGAGCGCATCCGCGTCGTCCTGCGTGGGGCAGGCCACCCGCACGATCTGGCAGCCGGACGCCGTCAGCTCCGCGATCTGCTGGAGCGTGGCGCCGATGTCCGACGTCCTGGTCGTGGTCATCGACTGCACCGAAACGGGCGCGTCGCCGCCCACGGCGACCGACCCGACCTGGATGCGCCGCGAGGGGCGGCGCACCGCGAGCGGCCGGGCCGGCACGCCGGGGAGCCCGAGGGACACGGGTCCCGCGGAGGAGGCCACGGCCGTCAGCTCCGGTTCCCGGCGACGCTCTCGCGGGCCGCGCGGATCGACTCCTTCAGCGACCCCATCGTGGCGAGGACGGCGGTCGGCTCGTATCCGCAGTGGGCCATGCAGTTGTCGCAGCGCGGGTCCTTGCCGCGGCCGTACTTGTCCCAGTCGGTCTCCTCGATCAGCTCCCGGTACGTCGGGACGTAGCCGTCGCTCATCAGATAGCAGGGGCGCTGCCACCCGAAGAGGGAGTAGTTGGGGATCGCCCAGGCGGTGCAGGAGAAGTCGACCTTGCCCTCCAGGAAGTCCAGGAACAAGGGGCTGTGGTTGAGCCGCCAGCGCGCCCGGTTCCCCCCGGAGAAGGCCTTCTTGAAAAGCTCCCGGGTCTGCTCGACCCCCAGGAAGTGGTCCTGGTCGGGAGCCTTCTCATAGGCGTAGGCGGGCGAGATCATCATCTCGTCGACCTTGAGGTCGTCGTTGAGGAAGTTGAGCACCTCGACGATGGTCTGCGGGGTGTCGGTGTTGAAGAAGGTCGAGTTGGTGGTGACCCGGAAGCCGCGCCGCTTGGCCTCCTTGATGGCCTCCACCGCCTCGTCGAAGACGCCCTCCTTCGCAACGGACTCGTCGTGCCGCTCGCGCAGCCCGTCGATGTGCACCGCGAACGCGAAGTAGGGGGACGGGGTGAACTTGTCCATCTTCTTGCGCAGGAGCATGGCGTTGGTGCACAGGAAGACGTACTTCCGCTTCGCCACCAGCTGGCGCACGATCTCGTGGATCTGCGGATGCATCAGAGGCTCGCCGCCCGCGATGGAGACCATCGGCGCCCCGGACTCCAGCACGGCGCCGACGGCCTGTGCGACCGGCATGCGCTGCTTGAGCACCCCGGCGGGGTGCTGGATCTTCCCGCACCCCTCGCACTTGAGGTTGCAGGCGAAAAGCGGTTCCAGCTCGACGATCAGCGGGAACTTCTCGCGCTTCCTGAGCTTCTGTTCAAAAAGGTACGTTCCCACCCGGATGGACTGGCGGAGTGGCATGGCCATCTGGCTCACCTCCTGGGGAGCAGTAAAGAACGGTGCCATTCGATAAAAGCCGGGAGGACGGTGCGCAGAACCCGGAAAGCCGATATTCCACCGCGCAACGTCCCGATTCGGACGAGTTCATGTTCTGGAGCGTCCACGACCACCCGGACGGCCGCAACCGGGCGCGGCCCCGCACGCACGGCGCTTCGGAGTGTGGCCGCGGACTCCATGTCCACGGCCAGCGCGCCCGCGGCGTGCAGGGCGGCCCGCTCCGCGCCGCGCACGACGTGGTCCGAGCCGACGAGGGGCCCGGTGTGGATGACGCGCCGGGGCACGGCACGGGCGAGCTCCTTGGCGAGGAGCTCGACACCCGAGCACTCGGTGCTGCCCGTGCGGTCCCGGGTCTCGTCGGCGACGACCAGGTCGCCGGGGTGCATCCCCGGGGCCAGGCCGGCGCAGAAGCCCGTGGCGACGACCGCGGCCTCGCGCATCGCCGGGTCGCGCAGGGCCCGGGTGACGGCATGGTCCGCGGCCTGCGGCCCCATGCCGGTCCGCAGAACGGTCACGGGCCCGGCCGCCCCGCCCGGGCCGCCCCCGCGCAGGGCGAGGCGCTCGATGCCGAGCGCACAGGCGACCAGCAGCGGTGCGGGGCCGGGACTGCCCGTGCCGTTCGTCATCACGCCTCCAGGCGGTCGGGGGTGAACAGCTCCCCGTGCACGTAGCGGCCGAGGGCCGTGAGGGGGAAGACCTGCCGGTAGAGGTGGTAGTTGATGGAGAAGTCCCAGGGGAACCCGGTGCCGGTGAAGTGCGGCTCGTCCCAGGACCCGTCCGCGCGCTGGGTCTCCACCAGCCGGGCGACGCCCCGCTCCACGGCCTTGCTCTCCCGCTCCCCGGCGGCGAGCAGGGCCATCAGGGCCCAGGCCGTCTGGGAGGCGGTGGAGGCGCCGCGCCCGATCCACTCGGGGTCGCGGTAGGAGCGCAGGTCCTCGCCCCAGCCGCCGTCGTCGTTCTGCACACCCTCCAGCCAGCGCACGGCCCGGCGGATCGCCGCGTGCGAGGCGGGGATGCCGGCCGCGACGAGGGCGGGCACCACCGAGCCGGTGCCGTAGACGTAGTTGACGCCCCAGCGGCCGAACCAGGCGCCGCTCTCCTCCTGTTCGGCCAGCAGCCACTCGACGCCGCGCCGCGTGCGCGGGTCGTGCCGCTCGCCGAGGAAGGCGAGCATCTCCACGACGTGCGCGGTGACGTCGGCGGACGGCGGGTCGACGACCTCGCCGAAGTCGCAGAAGGGCAGCCGGTTGGGCAGCGTGCTGGTGTTGTCCGCGTCGAAGGCGCCCCAGGCGCCGTTCTTCGACTGCATGCCCAGGTTCCAGCGGGCGGCCCGCCGGACGGCCGTCTCCAGGCGCGCGGGCTCGGGGTGCCGGACCCGCTTGAGGGCCAGCACGACCTCGGCCGTGTCGTCGATGTCGGGGTAGGTGTGGTTGTGGAACTCGAAGGCCCAGCCGCCCGGGGTCAGCCCGGGGCGGCGCACCGCCCAGTCGCCGGTGCGGTGGATCTGCTCGCCGAGCATCCAGTCGGCGGCCTTGACCAGCGCCGGGTGGTCGGGCGCCACGCCGGCGTCCGCGAGGGCGATGGTGGCCAGGCAGGTGTCCCACACCGGGGACTGGCAGGCCTCGATCATGCGGCTGCCGTCCTCGCGCCACACGGCGAAACGGTCCAGCGACTTGAGCCCCTCGCGCAGCACGGGGTGGTCCAGGTCGTAGCCGAGGAGGTGCAGGGCGATGATCGAGTAGACGGCGGGGGGCTGGATGCCGCCCCAGCAGCCGTCGTTCTCCTGGCGCTCGATGATCCAGCGGGCGGCCGAGTCGAGCGCGAGGCGGCGCAGGCGGCCCAGCGGGAACCGGCGGTAGTGGTGCAGGGCCTTGTCGAGCCGCTGGAAGACGCCGTCCCAGCTGGCCGCCGGGGCGAGCGGGCGCGGCGGGTTCGGCCGGGCCGGGTCGGTGTGCAGCTCGTCGAGCGCGAAGGGCGCGGGGCGCACGGGGCGCTTCGCGGAGACGATGGTCAGGGGCACGATGGTCTGCCGGGCCCACTGGCCGAAGTCGTAGAGGTTCAGGGGGAACCACTTCGGCAGGAACATGATCTCCGGCGGCAGTTCGGGGAGGTCCTCCCACTTCCACCAGCCGAAGAGGGCGAGCCAGATACGGGTGAAGACCCGGGAGGCGGCGATCCCGCCCTGCTCGCGGACCCATGCGGAGGCGGCGGCCATGTGCGGGGCGTCGGGGGCGTCCCCGGCGAGCCGCAGGGCGACGTAGGCCTCGATGGTGGTGGAGAGCTCGCCGGGCCCGCCGAGGAAGGTGGCCCAGGTGCCGTCCGGGCGCTGCTCGGAGCGGATGTGGAGGGCGGCGGCGCGGGTGGTCTTCTCGTCCTGGACGCCCAGGAACTGACGGAGCAGCAGGTCTTCGGCGTCCATGGTGACGTTGGTCTCCAGGTCGCCCTTCCACCACCCCTGCTCGTCCTGGCGGGAGAGGAGGTGATCGACCGCGCGGGCCGTCGCCCGCTCCGCGGCGGCGAGCGCGCCGGGCGCCTCACCCTCCTGGAGCGGGGGCTGTGCCGTGCCGTGTGCCGTGTGCTGTTGCGCTGTGGTGCTGTCGGTGGCCGCGGCAGCGCGGGGCGGCAGGGCCCCGGTGCTTCCGTCGGTCGTCGCTGTCATGGTTTCCCCTTTTTTGCAGTGAGCTTCCTTCTCTGCCTTCCTGGGGGCTCCGTCGGCCGGCGCCGCAACACTGGCGCCGGCCGGCGACCGCGATCTGCTAGATCGGGTGAATAGGAATCATCTCTTTCGTACGACGACGAAGTCGGCGAGCGCCACCAGTTGGGCTCGGACTTCTGCGGGCATGTCAACTCGGTCGAGGGCGGCGATCGCGGTCGCGTGCTGGCGGCGGGCCTCCTGGGAGGTCCACTCCCGGCCGCCCGCCTCTTCGATCAACATCGCGCGGCTGGCGAATTCTTCCTCGTCGAAGTCGGCGAGCTGGGCGTCGCTGAGCTTGGCGTCGGCCGCGAGGATCTCCGCGAGCCGCTCGGAGGCGGAGCCGCCGGCGTCGAGGGCCGCGACCACCGGCAGCGACTTCTTGCGCTGGCGCAGGTCGCTCCAGGTCTGCTTGCCGGTGGCCTCCGGGTCGCCCCAGATGCCGAGCAGGTCGTCCACCGCCTGGAAGGCGAGGCCGAGGTGGTAGCCGTAGGCCTCCAGGGTGTCGGCCGTGTGGTCGTCGGCGCCGCCCAGGACGGCGCCGATGGAGACCGCGCAGGCGAGGAGGGCACCGGTCTTGTTGCCCTCCATCTCCAGGCACTCCTCGACGGTGACCCGCTCGCGGTGCTCGTAGGAGATGTCCTGCGCCTGGCCGTCGATCAGCTTGCGGGTGGCGGTGGTCAGCCGCCGGGTGGCGCGGCCGGCCTCGACGGTGCCGAGCTCCAGCAGGATCTCGTTGGCGAGCGCGAAGAGGGCGTCGCCGACGAGGATGGCCTGCTCCGGCCCGTACACCTTCCAGACGGTGTCGCGGTGGCGGCGCTGTTCGTCGCCGTCCATCAGGTCGTCGTGCAGCAGGGAGAAGTTGTGCACGAGCTCCACGGCGACCGCGCCGGGGATGCCCACCTCCGGGGCGCGTCCGGCGGCCTCGGCCGAGAGCAGGGCGAGCGCGGGCCGGACGGCCTTGCCGCTGTCGCCGTGCGCCGGCCGCCCCTCGGCGTCGATCCAGCCGAAGTGGTAGGCGGCGACGGTGTCCATGGGCGGCGCGAGCCGGTCCACGGCGGCACGCAGCACCGGCGTGGCAAGCGTCCGTCCCCGCTCCAGCATGGCGTTGACGCCTGCGGTGTCGACAGCTGGGATCGCCGAAGTCACGGTCTCTCCTCTGGTGGTCGTGCTCGTGCGCGGCCCGGTCCGGGCACGCGACGCTTCATGGCTCGCCTCGGTCATACCGCCTCCCGCAAGGGGCTCTCGTGCGGTCGGCCGAGCTCGGAGAGTGCCGCACCCGCGGCGTGGACGCCGCTGCGCACAGCGCCCTCCATGGTCGCGGGCCAGCCCGTGGCGGTCCACGCGCCGGCCAGGTACAGGCCGGGCGCGTTCGTGCGGGCGGGCGGCCGCAGCCGGCCGACGCCCGGGGTGGGGGCGAACGTCGCTGTACGCTCCCGGGTCACGAAGAAGTCCCGGACGCCGGCGCCGCGTGCGGCGGGCAACAGCCTTTCCAGCTCGGGAAGATAGCGGGCCCGCAGCTCGGCCACGGGCCGTTCGATGTCGTCCTGCGCCGCCGACTGGGAGACCGCCAGGTACTGGCAGCCTTCCCAGCCTTCCCCCCGCGCCGCGAGGCCGGAGGAGTCCGTGCGGTCGAAGACCCACTGCACGGGCGAGCCCAGCGCGGTGAAGAACGGCTGCCGCAGGACCTTGCGGTCGTAGACGACGTGGAGGTTGAGGATGGGGGCGGTGCCGATCTGCAGCAGCCGGCCCGGCTCGTCCAGGGCGCCGTCGGGCAGCAGGGCGTGCGTCTCGCGCTGCGGCAGGGCGAGCACGACCGCATCGGCCGTGAGTCGCTCGGCCGCACCGGGGCCCGTCTCGGCGTCGACCTGCCAGAGGCCGTCCGCTGCGCGGGCGACGCCGGTGGCGCGGGTGCGCAGCAGGGTGCGCACGCCAGCCTTGTCGAGGGCGGCGCGGGCGCGGGTGTCGTGCAGCTCGCCGAGGGGGACGTGTGCCCAGCCGATGTCGGCGGCTCCGGGCTCGGTGAGCAGCGCGGTCTTGAAGACCATGGCGGCGAGGCCGAGCGAGGACTCGCCGGCGGTGGCGTTCAGTGTGGCCACGCCGATCAGGTCCCACAGGGCCTCGACGGTGCGGGGGGACTGGCCGTGGCGGCGCAGCCAGCTCGCGAAGTCCGTGCCGTCGAGGGCAGGGTCCTGCGGGTCGAGGCCGCGCAGGGCCAGCGCGGCGCGGCCCACCTGGGCGCGCTCGGCGAGCGAGAGGTGGGGGTACGTGGCGAGGCTCGCGGCCAGGTGCAGGGGGACGGGCAGGCCGGTGCGGCGCAGCCGGCCGAGGCGGGGCCTGCCGGAGGGGTGGCCGATATCGAGGACGGGCACGTCGAGCCGGTCCTGCAGGGGCGCGAGGTGCAGCGCGTCGATCCGGTCGAGGAACGAGCTGTAGGCGGTGCAGCAGCGCAGGTAGACGTGCTGGCCGTTGTCGATGGTGAGGTCGCCGCGGCGGAAGGAGAAGGCGAGGCCGCCGAGCCGGGGCCGCCCCTCCAGGAGGGTGACGCGCACGCCGGCGTCGGCGAGCTCCAGCGCGGCCGTGATGCCGGCGAGTCCGCCGCCGACGACCACCGCGCGGGTGGCCGGGGCGCCGTCCCCGTCGGTGGGGCCGCGGCCGGGCCCGGTTGTCGTGGCTGTCATGTGCCCACCCCTTCGGCTGCTCTCAGGGACGTTTTCGCAGGGCGGAGGGTTGCGCGCCGTTTGCCGGCCCGGAACAGGGGCATCAAGCGCGCCCCCCGGCGGTCCGCCGGTGGACGCTGCGGGCGTCCAGTCCGGACAGGCCGCGCACGGCGACGTAGACCTTCTCCCGGCCGGGCAGGGAGACCCGGCCGCGCAGGACCGCCTCGGGGTCCTCGGCGATCCGGTCGAGCAGCCGGCGGTAGATGCCGGCCATGGCGGCGACGCAGGCGCCGCTGCGCCGGTCGAGCATGGGCAGCAGCCGGGTTCCTTCGGCGAAGAGCGCGCGGGCGCGCCGGACCTCGAAGTGGACGAGGCCGGTGAAGTCGGCGCCGGCCGGGGGCCGGGCGGAGTGGAAGCCGTCGGCGCAGCCGAACTTCGCGAGGTCGTCGGAGGGCAGGTAGGTGCGGCCGTTGGCCGCGTCCTCGCGGACGTCGCGCAGGATGTTGGTGAGCTGCAGCGCCAGGCCGAGCGTATCGGCGTACTCCGAGGCGCGCGCGGCATCGCGCGCGCCGGGCACGGTGCCGAATACGCCGAGGGAGAGCCGGCCGATGGCACCCGCGACGCACCGGCAGTACACCGCGAGGTCGTCCCAGGTCTCGTACGACTCGCCGCGCACGTCCATCTGAACGCCGTCGATGAGTTCGTCCAGCCCGCCGAGCGGGATGGGGAAGCGGCGCGCGGCATGGCTGAGCGCGACGGCCACCGGGTCGGTGTCGTCCTCGGCGATCCGGCCCTCCCGGATCCGCGCGAGCAGCTCGCGCGTCTCCTCCAGCCGGCGGTGCTTGTCCCCCGCGTCCAGCGGCCCGTCCCCGATGTCGTCGACACGCCGCGAGAAGGCGTACAGCGCCGACATGGCGCGCCGCTTGGCGGTCGGCAGGAGCCGGATGCCGTAGCTGAAGTTGCCCGCCTGCTGCCCGGTGACCGCCTCGCAGTAGCTGTACGCGGCGAGCACCGGTGCGGACGCTTCCTGCGATCCGTTCACGGTCCTGCTCACCCCTCTCTTCGCAGTGTCGCTCCCACCTCGCGCAGCAGGCTGAGCTTGGTGGGCTTGGGCGGTCCGGGCAGTACGTCGTGTCCTGCGGCGGCGACCGCGCGGAGCGCGGCCCTCCCCCCGCCCACGAACCCCGCGAGCAACAGCTTCAACCTGCCGTGGACGCTACCCACCAGGGGGGTGCCTTCATTCAGCAGTTCCCCGGCGCGTTCCCCTTCGTACGCGACCAGGGCGCGCAACGACGCGCCGCCGGTCGGGCGCGCGAGGTCGGCCTCGGTGACGTGGAAGCGCTTCATGTCCTCGGCCGGGAGGTAGACGCGGTCGCGCCCGAGGTCCTCGGTGACGTCCTGCAGGTGTTCCACGATCTGCAGCCCGGTGCAGACCGCGTCCGAGCGGCGGATCCGCTCGGGGCTGGCGGTGCCGGTGATGCCCAGGACGAGACGGCCGACGGGGTTCGCGGACAGCTCGCAGTAGGCGAGCAGATCGTCGTACGTACCGTAGCGGCGGACGCGCTGGTCCTGCCGGTTGGCCTCGATCAGCCCCAGGAAGGGCTCCGGGGTCAGGCCGCACCGGCGCACGGTGGGCCGCAGGCGGCGCAGCAGCGGGTGGTTCGGGCCGGTGCCGGAGCGGTCGAAGACGCGCCGCAGGTCCGCCTCGAAGGCGTCCAGCATCGCGAGCCGGTCCTCGCTCGTGTCGGCCCGCGCCCCCGCGAGCCCCAGCAGCTGCGCGTCGCGCCCGCCGGGAGCGAGGTCGCCGTCGCCGATGTCGTCGACGAGGCGGGCGTACCCGTAGACGGCCATGAGGTCGTCCCGCCAGGCGCGCGGCAGGAAGAAGGGTGCCACAGGGAAGTTCTCGTGCGCGGCCTTGTCGAGCACGGCGCGCTCGTGCGCGTCCGTCCCCGCCGTCACCGCGGGCTGCCCGGACCGGGGACGGCGTGCACGCCTCGGGGCTGGAGAGTTTCCGTAGCCATTGCCGTCACATCTCCCGTTCTACACTGCCGACCCAGAACATCCTATTTCGGACACGCCGCAGGGTAGACACCCCCTTCGGCGCCCCCTGCTCCCCCTTCGGCACCCACTGTCCCGCCGTATCCGACGCCGTCTCCGGAGCCGCGGATACACCGGTATCGCACGCTTCGCCGCAAATCAGCACGGTACAGCGTACGCCGCACACCTGTCCGACGCGCGGCCGGGTAGGTGCTTGATCCATACAATGCCACGCGAGCAACGAATCAACCCTGCCAATAAGCCAGTTGATCGTTACGGAAAGGTCAAGGCCCTCACCGGAGCGCACCGGCGAGGGCCCGCGGGAACCGGCTCGCGCCGGCCCGTACGGCGCCTAGCGGGCCGTCTCCTTCTCGTACGCCCGGACCACTTCCTCGGTCGGTCCGTCCATCAGCAGCTGTCCGTGCTCGAGCCACAGCACGCGGTCGCAGGTGTCCCGGATCGACCTGTTGTTGTGGCTGACGAGGAAGACCGTACCCGCCTGCTTGCGCAGCTCGCGGATGCGGGCCTCGGAGCGCTTCTGGAACGAGCGGTCACCGGTGGCCAGCGCCTCGTCGATCATCAGCACGTCGTGGTCCTTGGCCGCGGCGATGGAGAACCGCAGCCGGGCCGCCATGCCGGACGAGTAGGTCCGCATGGGCAGCGTGATGAAGTCGCCCTTCTCGTTGATCCCGGAGAAGTCGACGATGCCCTGGTAGCGCTCGCGGATCTGCTCGCGCGACATCCCCATGGCCAGACCGCCGAGCATCACGTTCTTCTCGCCCGTGAGGTCGTTCATCATGGCCGCGTTCACACCCAGCAGCGAGGGCTGGCCGTCGGTGTAGACCTTGCCGCGCTCGGTGGGCAGCAGCCCGGCGATGGCCTTGAGGAGGGTGGACTTGCCGGAGCCGTTGGAGCCGATCAGGCCGATCGCCTCGCCGCGGTAGGCGGTGAAGCTCACGCCCTTGACGGCGTGCACCTCGCGCACGCCGGCCCCCGGCTTGCGCTTGACGATGCGGTTCAGGGCGGCGGTCGCACTGCCCCGGCCGGTGTTGCCGCCGTAGACGCGGTAGACGATGTGGACGTCCTCCGCGATCACGGTGGGCACGCGGGCGTCCGTCCCGGCGGGGTTCGGGGTGGGGTTCTGTTCAGCCACGGCCGTACTGCTCCTCAGCCTTCCAGAAGTACACGAAGCCGCCGACGCCGACCACGACCGCCCAGCCGACCGCCAGCAGCCACACGTGCGGCGGCAGGTGGATGTGGCTGTGGTCGTCGATCAGGGACCAGCGCATCAGGTCGATGTAGACGGCGGCCGGGTTGGCGCTGAGCACGTCGATGACCCACTTCGGGGCGTGGGCCTTCTCCAGCGCCTCGACCATGTTGTACATCACGCCGGACGCGTACATCCACGTCCGCGTGATGAACGGCAGCAGCTGCGCCAGGTCGGGCGTCTTGCTGCCCGCCCGGGCCATGACCATCGCCAGGCCGGTGTTGAAGAAGAACTGCAGCACCAGGACGGGGACGATCAGCGCCCACGACGGATCGGGCAGGTGCCCGAAGCCGAGGAGGAAGAGGAACAGCACGCACATCGACAGCAGCAGCTGCTGGAGCTGCTGCATCGCGAAGGAGATCGGCAGGGCCGCCCGCGGGAAGTGCAGGGCGCGCACCAGACCCAGGTTGCCCGAGATGGAGCGCACGCCCGCCAGCGCCGAGCTCTGGGTGAAGGTGAAGACGAAGACGCCGGTCACCAGGAAGGGGATGTAGGTGGCGATCCCCATGCCCTTGGACTGCTGCATCAGCAGACCGAAGATCAGCAGGTACACGCCGGCGTTCAGCAGCGGCGTCGCCACCTGCCAGACCTGGCCCAGCTTGGCCTGGCTGTACTGGGCCGTCATCTTGGCCCGGGAGAACGCGACGATGAAATGCCGCCGCGCCCACAGCTGCCGGGCGTACTCCGGCAGGCTCGGGCGGGCCCCGCTGACCGCGAGACCGTACTTCTTGGCCAGCTCGGCGGCGGACAGTCCGTCGTCGGGCGATGGCGGGGCACTCATGGCGACCGCACTGTCGTGCGTTGTCTCGCTCACAGTTGACACTTTCGTCCTCAAGGTGCGCTGCCGGGGGCTCGCCCCGGGCCGCGCCCGATGCTCATAGACAAGAGCTTGTCAGATCACGGGAGGCCGACCCAGCCGGGTCAGGCGCCACACGGTACGCCACTTCATGGGGCGCCGTGGACCACAGGGAGTCGTCCAGCCCTCCTTGAAGCCCCCGAACCAGGCCCGCAGCGCGGGCAGGGACGGCCGCCGGGCCAGGGTGAGCAGCAGCCACACCCCCAGGTAGACCGGGACCAGCGGGGCGGGGAGGTTGCGCCGGGCGAGCCAGACGCGGTTGCGGGCGACCATGCGGTGGTAGACCGCGTGGCGGCTCGGCGCCGTCGTCGGGTGGTGCAGCACCATGTCCGCGCGGTAGTCGATCATCCAGCCCGCGTCGAGGGCCCGCCAGGCGAGGTCGGTCTCCTCGTGCGCGTAGAAGAACTCGTCCGGCAGCCCGCCGACCTCGGCGAAGACCCGCGTGCGGACCGCGTTGGCACCGCCGAGGAAGGTGGTCACCCGCGAGGAGCGCATCGGGTCGGAGGCGCGCAGCCGCGGCACGTGGCGGCGCTGGGTGACGCCCGTGTCGGGATCGGCGATCCGGAAGCTGATGATGCCCAGCTTGGAGTCGGCGGCGAACGCCTGCCGGCACAGCTCGGCGGTGTCCTGGCCGGGCAGCAGGCCGTCGTCGTCCAGGAACAGCATGACGTCGACCTCGCGCCCGGCGGGCCCGAACGCCTCGATGCCCACGTTGCGCCCGGCCGGGATGCCGACGTTCTCCGACAGCTCGACGGTGCGCACGGCCAGGCCGGGGACGGCGATCGGCGGCAGCGGGGAGCCGTTGCCGACGACGACGACCTCGATCGGGTCGCCGTCCTGCTTGGCGACCGACTCCAGCAGGGCGCGCAGCTCCGCCGGGCGGTTGCCCATGGTGAGGACAACCGCGCCGACCTTGGCCGAAGAGGCGGAGGAAGCGTTCATCGGAGCCTGCTCGACGCGAGGATGGACACGAGGTGCAGCACAGTCTGCAGCACCGCGACGGCGGCGAGCAGGACCACCGCGACACGGGTGAACAGCAGGTCGCCGTGGACGAAGTCCGCGATGCCGGCCACCAGGATCACCAGCGACGCCTCGACGCCGCCGACCAGCCGGTGGAACTTCAGCGCGGCCGCGGCCTTGCGGGCCAGGGCCATGCCCGAGGAGCGCGGCGTGGCCGCGGAGTCCTCGGCGGCCGCCATGCCGCTACGGGCGCGGGCCACGTCGACCAGGTCCGTCTCCGCCTTGATCAGGATGGCGCCGAGCGCGGCCAGCGTGCCCAGGAACGCCCACTGCCACTGCGTGGCCGCACCGTCCTTGTGCAGCACGTCCGCCGCACGAATGCCGAAACCGACCAGCAGGGCGGCCTCGGAGAGGTAGTGGCCCACCCGGTCGAGATAGACACCGGTCGTGGAGGTGACCTTGCGCCAGCGCGCGAGCTCGCCGTCCACGCAGTCCAGCAGCAGGTACAGCTGGATGAGCAGCGCACCGAGGATCGCCCCGGTGAGGCCCGGGATCACCAGGGCCGCGCCCGCCGCGATGCCGGCCAGGATCATCAGGCCCGTGTACTGGTTGGGCGTGAGCCTGGTGTTCAGCAGGACCCGGGTGCAGCGCAGGGAGATCTCGCGCATGTACAGGCGCCCGGCCCAGTGCTCGCCGCTGCGCCGGTCCTTCAGCCCGCCGGGGTGGACGACCGGGCGGAGTTCAGCTAGTGACGGTTTTGGCATAGTCGGCGTAAGCGTCCCTGATCTGGTCGGTGGAGAGCGCGAGGTGCTCCAGGATCGTGTAGCGGCCGGGGCGGGTCTGCGGCGCGTACTCCACGGCCGTGACGAACTCCTCGGCGCTGAAGCCGATCTCCTGCGGCAGCACGGGCAGGCCGTGCCGGCGCAGCACCTCGACCATCAGCGCGGACTCCTCGCGGGCACCGCGCAGGTGCATCGCGAAGGCCGCACCGAGGCCGCACTGCTCGCCGTGGCTGGCCGCCCGCTTGGGGAAGAGCAGGTCGAAGGCGTGGTTGATCTCGTGGCAGGCGCCGGAGGCGGGGCGGCTGTCGCCGGCCACCGACATGGCGATGCCGGTGAGCACCAGGCCCTCGGCCAGCACCTGCAGGAAGCCGTCGTCGCCGACGCCGCCGGGGTGGCGCAGCACGGCCTCGCCGGCCTGCCGGGCCATGGCGGCGGCCAGGCCGTCGATGTCCTCGCCGCGCTCGCGGGCGGCGAGCTCCCAGTCCGCCACGGCGGAGATGTTGGAGATCGCGTCGCCGATGCCGGAGCGCACGAAGCGGACCGGGGCCTCACGGATGACGTCGAGGTCGATCACGACGGCGATGGGGTTGGGCACGCCGTACGAGCCGCGGCCCGCGTCGTTGTCCAGGGTCGCGACCGGCGAGCACAGGCCGTCGTGCGAGAGGTTGGTCGCGACGGCCACCAGGGGCAGGCCGATGCGCGCGGCGGCGTACTTCGCACAGTCGATGATCTTGCCGCCGCCGAGGCCCACCACAGCGTCGTAGTGGCCGGACTTCATCGCGTCGGCCAGCTTGATGGCGTCGTCCAGCGTGCCGCCGCCCACCTCGTACCACGAAGCGCCGGGCAGCGCCGGGGCGAGCCGCTCGCGCAGCACCGCCCCGGAGCCGCCGCTGATGGCGACGGCCAGCTTGCCGGAGCTGGAGATCCGCTGATCGGCGAGGACGCTCGCCAGATCGTTGAGGGCTCCGGCCCGGATGTCGACGACGACCGGCGAGGGGATGAGCCTCGTCAGTACTGGCACGCGATCCCCCGGCCCTTGGCGAGGTCGTCGTGGTTGTCGATCTCGACCCACTGGACATCGCCGATGGGCGCCACGTCGATCTTGAAGCCGCGGTTGACGAGCTCCTGGTAGCCGTCCTCGTAGTAGAGGTCGGGGTCGCGCTCGAAGGTGACCTTGAGGGCGTCGGCCAGGTCGGCGGCGGCCTCGCCCTCGATCAGGGTGACACCGATGTACTCACCGGTGGCCTCGGCCGGGTCCATCAGCTTGGTGATCTTCTGGACGCCCTTGTCGGGGTCCACGACGACCTTCATCTCCTCGTCGGCGAGCTGCTTCACCGTGTCGAGGGCGAGGATGATCCTCTGGCCGTTGCCGCGGGCGGCGAGCAGGGTCTTCTCGACGGAGACCGGGTGCACGGTGTCGCCGTTGGCGAGGATCACGCCGTCCTTGAGGGCGTCCCGGCCGCACCACAGGGAGTAGGCGTTGTTCCACTCCTCGGCCTTGTCGTTGTCGATCAGGGTGAGGCTCAGGCCGTACTTGGCCTCCAGGGCCTCCTTGCGGGCGTACACGGCCTCCTTGCGGTAGCCCACGATGATCGCGACCTCGGTCAGACCGATCTCGGCGAAGTTGGCCAGGGTGAGGTCGAGGATGGTGGTGTCACCGTCCACCGGCACCAGGGCCTTGGGCAGAGTGTCGGTGTAGGGACGCAGACGCCGTCCGGCGCCGGCGGCCAGCACGAGGCCGATCATGCGGGTTCTCCTGTTTCGTCGTGTACTGCGGGTGCCCCGGAGGACACCCAGAAGCGGATGCTCTCGCTGAGCACCACGAGGGCGATGGCGGCCGCGAGGACCGTCAGCGCGATGGTGAAACCTCGGCCGTGCCACAGGGCGGCCGCGATGGTGACCGCCAGGACGCGACCCTCGTGTCCGCCGATCGCCCGCACCAGCCGGTGCGGGGGCGCGCCGGTGCCACCGCGGATGCGGTACACCGTGTCGTAGTGATGGTAGGCGACCGCGGCCACCAGGCCGAAAGCCGCAGGGAGGGCCCCCGGGGCCCCGGACTGCGCCGCCAGTCCCAGGACGATGCCGTACTCCGCTCCCCGGAAGACCGGGGGGACCAGCCAGTCCAGGGGGCCCTTGAGGGGCTGGGCGACGGCGACGCCGGCGAAGACCGCGTAGACCACGGCCTGCAGGACGGCGCGCCACGTGCCGCCGCTTCCGGTCAGCAGCGGACCGATGAGCAGGCAGGCGGCGGCGAGCACGGCCCAGAAGGGGGCGCTGTAGGCGCGGCCGGGCACCGTGCGGCCCAGGCTGCCCGCCGCGGCCTCGGCGATCGGGCCGGAGTCGGCGAGGTCGGCCAGCGCCTGCGCGGCGCGGTCGGTCCGCTTCGCCTTGCGGGTCAGGGAGCGCAGGACGCGGCCCGCGGTGGTGTAGCAGGCGGCGAAGGCGCAGCCGATCAGCAGCACGTAGAAGACGGTGCGGGGGGTGGTGAGCGCGGTGAGGACCGCGATCAGTGCCCAGCGCTCGCCGATGGGCAGCACGATCATGCGGCGGACCCAGACGGTCCAGCCGACGCTGTCGAGGCGCCCGGAGAGGGCGGCCGTCGGGCTCGTGTTGGCCGTGGCGTCGTGGTTCGCCTCGTTGAAGGCGAAGTCGACGACGTGCCGGCAGGTCATGAGGACCATCGCGCCGAGCGCGAGCGCCCACACGTCGTCGTGGCCGCCGCCGCGGGACGCGCCGAGGGCCAGGCCCGCGTAGAAGGCGTACTCCTTGGCGCGGTCGAAGGTCGCGTCGAGCCAGGCGCCGAGCGTGGAGTACTGCAGGGAGTAGCGGGCGAGCTGGCCGTCGGTGCAGTCGAGGACGAACGAGAACAGCAGCAGCGCGCCGGCGGCGACGAAGCCGCCGCGGGTGCCGGTCGCCGCGCAGCCGGCCGCGATCAGCGCGGTCAGCAGGGAGGCGGTGGTGACCTGGTTGGGGGTGAGGCCCCGGCGGGCGCACCAGCGCGCGAGGTAGCGCGAGTACGGGCTGATGCAGAAGGTGGTGAAGAACCCGTCGCGGGACTTCACGGCGTTGCGCAGGCGCACGGCCTCGTCGTCGACGGCCCCGGCCTCGGCGAGGGTCTTCGCCCGCGCGTCGTCCCCGTCCGGCACGGCCGCGACGAGCACGCCGAGCTCGGGCCGGTGCACGGCGATGCCGTCGGCCTCCAGCCGGGCGGCGAGCGCGTCGGGCAGGCTCGCGCCGGCGTCCGTCACCGCGCTCAGCGCATGCGTCAGGGACGCACGCGCGTCCGGCTGGGCGGTGAGTGCGCCCTCGACCGCGGCGGCCGGGAAGCGGGGGTCGGTCAGGGCCAGCCGCAGGGCGTGCAGGTGGCCCACGAAGCCGGGGTCCACCAGAGCGACGCGCTCGGTGGCCGGGACGGCGGCCAGCGCCCCTGCGGCGTCCTCCGTCACGCGGACGTCGAAGCCGAGGGACCGCAGGTCCTCCTCAAGGGAGGAGCCGGCGGGCGGCGTACCGGTGAGGATGGCGGTCGACAGACGAACTCACTCCTTGCGGCTGACATGGCCGCCCCGGGGCCGCGGGACGCGGCGGGCGGCAGTCGTGCCGGCGACCCCGGCGGGGGCGGCACGTCGGCAGAGGCTATCGGATCACCGGAAGGCCCCGTTCACCGCACGTGCGCCTCCTGCCTCCGGCAGGGGTCCGCCACTGAAAGGACGCCCGGGCGGAGCGTCTGGTTCCAGGCCGGGGCGGTCCGGCACCGCCGCACCGCGCCATCGCGGTCTCTCGCCGTTGCGGCGGCGGAAGCATGCCCGCCGCGACGGCGGGACACCACCGCGGCGGGAGCCGGCGGAATGCCCGGCCACCGGAATCGAACGCAGGTCGTGACCCGCCGTCCAGGCGCTAGGGTGCCGGTCATGACATGGCTGATCACAGGCGGTGCCGGATACATCGGGTCGCACGTCGCCCGGGCGATGACGCAGGCCGGCGAGCGGGTCGCCGTGCTGGACGACCTGTCCGCGGGCGTGGCCGAGCGGCTGCCCGCGGGCTGCGTGCTGGTGCGGGGCTCGGTGCTGGACCGCGAGCTGCTCGACCGTACGTTCGCGGAGCTGGGCGTGACGGGCGTGGTGCACCTGGCGGCGAAGAAGCAGGTCGGGGAGTCGGTGGAGAAGCCGCTCCTCTACTACCGGGAGAACCTGCACGGGCTGACCGTGCTGCTGGAGGCGGCGGTCGCCGCCGGGGTGCGCAGCTTCGTGTACTCCTCCTCCGCGGCCGTCTACGGCATGCCGGATGTGGACCTCGTCACGGAGGACACACCGTGCGCGCCGATCAACCCGTACGGCGAGACCAAGCTGGCCGGTGAGTGGCTGGTGCGGGCCACCGGCAAGGCGCACGGCCTGTCCACGGCGTGCCTGCGCTACTTCAACGTGGCGGGCGCCGCGGTGCCGGAACTCGCGGACACCGGGATCTTCAACATCATCCCGATGATGTTCGACCGGCTCACCCGGGGCGAGGCCCCGCGCATCTTCGGCGACGACTACGCCACGCCGGACGGCACCTGCGTGCGTGACTACATCCACATCGAGGACCTGGCCACCGCGCACCTGGCGGCGGCCCGCCGGCTGGCCGAGCGGACGGAGCCGGGCGACCTGACGCTGAACGTGGGCACGGGCGAGGGCGTCTCGGTGCGGGAGATGGCCGGCCTGATCGCCGAGGTGACCGGCCGGACGGAGCCGGCGCCCCTGGTGGAGCCGCGCCGTCCGGGTGATCCGGCGCGTGTCGTGGCGTCGAACGAGCTGATCGCGAAGGAGCTCGGCTGGAGCCCCGCGCACGATGTGCGCAGCATGGTCGCTTCTGCCTGGGAGGGCTGGTGCCTGCACCACCCGGAGGCCCGGCAGGCTCTTCCGCGCGACTGACGCGGGCCGCCCAGGGGTGATCGCCGCAGGTCGGCGCGATGGACATCGCCGCAGGTCAGAGCACATGACAACGGTGTTCAGTGCCGCGTTGCCCGATACCCCCCGCCCGTAGTTCACTGGGTGCCCGGACGGCAGGAGCCGGCCGGGCGGGCACCCGTTTCCTTAAGGCGGCATTCATGGGCGCAGGGCACGATCACGGTCACTCGCACGGAGGACCCCCGCCGGGCACGACCGGCACGGCGGCCGCGGCCTACAAGGGGCGGCTCAGGATCGCCCTGGGCATCACGCTCACCGTGCTGCTGGCCTACGTCGTGGGCAGCGCGCTGACCGGTTCGCTGGCGCTGTTCGCCGAGGCGGGTCACATGGCGACGGACGCGGTGGGCGTCTCGATGGCGCTGCTGGCGATCCACTTCGCCAACCGCCCGGCGTCGAGCCGGCGCACCTACGGCTACGCCCGGGCCGAGATCCTCGCGGCGCTGCTGAACTGCCTGCTGCTGCTCGGCGTGGGCGGCTTCATCCTCTTCGAGGCGATCGAGCGGCTGGCGAACCCCACGGAGGTGCCGGGCGGGCAGACGGTCGTCTTCGGTCTCGTGGGCGTGGTCGCCAACGGGATCTCGCTGGCCCTGCTGATGCGGGGGCAGAAGGAGAGCCTCAATGTGCGCGGTGCGTTCCTGGAGGTGCTCTCGGACGCGCTGGGTTCGCTCGCGGTGGTGCTCTCCGCCCTGGTGATCATGGCCACGGGCTGGACGCAGGCGGACCCGATCGCCTCGCTGCTGATCGCGGTGATGATCGTGCCGCGCACGGTCAAGCTGCTGCGGGAGGCGCTGGACGTCCTGCTGGAGGCGGCTCCCCGGAACGTCGACATGGACGAGATCCGGTCACACATCATGGCGCTGCCCGGGGTGCAGGACCTGCACGACCTCCATGTGTGGACGATCACATCCGGGATGCCGGTGCTCTCCGCCCACGTCGTGGTCGACCACCTGGCCCTGGACTCCACCGGGCACGAGAAAATGCTCCACGACCTGCAGGGCTGCCTCGGCGAGCACTTCGACGTGGAGCACTGCACCTTCCAGCTGGAGCCCAGCGGCCATGCGGAGCACGAGGCGAAGCTCTGTCATTGACGCCCCGGCCGGGTACGGCAGACTTGAGGGTCGAAGACCGACAACGAGGATGGTCAATGCCGATCACACCAGCCAATGGCCTCTCCGCCGACACCGCCGCTGCCCCCTCCCAGGAGGAGTCAGCCGAACCGATCATGCTGGAGCTGGTCGACGAGGACGGCAGAACCATCGGCACGGCGGAGAAGCTCTCCGCCCACATCGCCCCCGGCAGACTGCACCGGGCCTTCTCGGTCTTCCTCTTCGACGACGAGGGCCGGCTGCTGCTGCAGCGGCGGGCGCTGGAGAAGTACCACTCCCCCGGCGTGTGGTCGAACACGTGCTGCGGTCACCCGTATCCCGGTGAGCCCCCGTTCGTGGCGGCGGCCCGCCGCACGGGCGAGGAGCTGGGGATCGCGCCCGCGCTGATGCGCGAGGCCGGAACCGTGCGCTACAACCACCCCGACCCGGACTCGGGCCTGGTCGAGCAGGAGTACAACCACCTCTTCGTGGGAATCGTGCGGGCCGAGCCGCGCCCGGCCCCGGAGGAGATCGCGGAGACCGCGTTCGTGACCCCGGCCGAGCTGGACGCGCTGCGGGCGCGCCTTCCCTTCTCCGCGTGGTTCATGACGGTGCTGGATGCGGCGCGCCCCGTGGTGCGCGAGATCACCGGGGACGCGGCGGGCTGGTAGGCGCGGGGAGCGGCAGGGCGGCCCAGACCACCTTGCCGCCGCTCGCGGTGTGCTCGACGTCGCACATGCCGCCGGCCTCGTCGGAGATGGTCTTGACCAGCAGCAGTCCGCGGCCGCCGATGCGCTCGTCGTCCGCCTCCAGGGGCTTGGGCCGGTAGGGGTGGTCGTCCTCGACGGCCACCCGGATCCAGTGCCGCCCGATGGAGACCTCCACCGCCACCTCGGGCGAGAGCAGTGCCGCGTGCTGGACGGCGTTGGTGACCAGCTCCGAGACGATCAGCAGCAGCCCCTGCAGCAGATCCTCGCAGAGCGGCACGCGCTGGTGCCGCAGGAGGTCGCGCACGGCGTGCCTCGCACGGGGGACGGAGGAGTGCAGCGCGGGAGCGGTGAAGCGCCAGGCTCCGTCGAACTCGACCGGGCGCCGGGGCGGGGCCTGCCCCGGGTCGGGCGGGACGCTCCCGAGGATTTCCATGTCCGATACCAACCCCTCACCATGGTCGACCGCAACCACGAGTGTTGGGAAGGTGAGGGACCGTACCGGCGGGGTGACCACAATACATCGGCTATCGACGGAGTTTGATCGTGTGCGTATGCCACGGTCACTGACGCGACTGATCCTGGCCGCCCTGTTCCACGCTCCATGAACGATCCGGAGCTCTTCGTTCCACCCCGGCGCCGGGGGACGCCACCGGCGCGCCCGGCGGACCCGGATAGCATCCGGCGCATGGAGCCCGCACTTCACCTGGACGTCGCCGACGGCGTCGCAACGGTCCGCATCGCCAACCCCGCCAAGCGCAACGCCATGACCACGGACATGTGGCGGGCCCTGCCCGAGCTGCTGGCGCGATGCGCCGGCGACCCGGACGTACGGGTGCTGGTGCTCACCGGCGAGGGCGGCACGTTCTGCGCGGGCGCCGACATCTCCGCTCTCACCGAGGGGGCCGAGCGATCGCGGGAGCTCGCGATCGCGGCCGAGGAGGCGCTGGCCGCCTTCCCCAAGCCCACGCTCGCGGCCGTGCGCGGCCACTGCGTGGGCGGCGGCTGCCAGCTGGCGGCCGCGTGCGACCTGCGCTTCGCCGCCGAGGACGCGTCCTTCGGGGTGACCCCGGCGAAGCTGGGGATCGTCTACGGGGCCTCCTCCACGCGTCGGCTGGTGGAGCTGACCGGCCCCTCGGCGGCCAAGTACCTGCTCTTCTCCGGCGAGTTGATCGATGCCGCGCGGGCGCTGCGGACGGGCCTGGTGGACGAGGTGTGGCCGCCGGAGGCGCTGGAGAAGCGGGTGGCGGAGTTCGCACAGGTGCTGGCCTCGCGCTCGCTGCTGACGCAGGCCGCGGCGAAGGAGTTCGCCGCGGGCCCCGCCTCCCCGGACCGGATCGCGCACTGGGCGGAGCAGGAGCGCGGCAGCGGCGACACCGCGGAGGGCGTCGCCGCGTTCCTGGAGCGCAGGGGGCCGCGGTTCACGTGGACCGCGGCCGGAGAGCCGGGCGGGCGGCCGGACCCCCGCGCCGGCCTTCCCGTCTCCGGCCGCTAGACCACCGGCCGCCCGGCCCCTGCTCGTTCAGCCGCCGTTCTTCCCTGCGGACTCCGCCAGGTCCGCGTTCCGCCACTCGGCGACGAGGTCGGCCGGGGCCTTCTCCGGCGAGCCCGCGTCGTAGGGCGGCTGGGGGTCGTACTCGATGAGCAGCTGGACGGACTGCGCGGCACGGTCGCCGGCGATCCGGCCCACGAGCGTGAGCCCCATGTCGATACCGGAGGAGACGCCGGCGGCCGTGACGTACTTGCCGTCGGTGACGACGCGTTCGCCGGTCGCCTTCACCCCGAAGGAGGCGAGCTTGTCCAGGTACAGCCAGTGACAGGTGGCCCGACGGCTCGTCAGCAGCCCGGCGGCGGCCAGGACCAGGGAGCCGGTGCACACGGACGTCGTCCACGTCGTGGTGCGGTCCACCTCCTGCAGCCACTCCCGGACGGGGCCGGGCGCCATCGGGCCGCTCGGGTCGGCCGCGCCGGGCACGACGACGATGTCGGGGGCCGTGACCTCGGCGAGGGAGGCCTCGGCGACCAGGGAGAGGTTGCCGCTCTCGTTGTACACGGGCCCCGGGCGCTCGGCGACGAGCACGGCTTCGGCACCGGGGAGGGCCCTGAGGGTGTCGAACGGGCCGACGGCGTCGAGGGCGGTGAAGCCCGGGTAGAGCAGGAAGGCGATCTGCACGGTGGTCCTCGTTCCGGTGGATCGAATGTGTCGGATGTACCGGATATACCGGATTTGCTGGATGTGCTGAATGCTGGTCAGACGGGGGTCAGGGGGCGGAAACGGCGCCGGTACTCGGCGGGCGAGGTGCCGAGGGCACGGACGAAGGCGCGCCGCATCGCCTCGGGGGTGCCGTAGCCGCAGGCGCGCGAGACCTCCTCGACGCCGTCGGCGGCGTCCTCCAGCTGCCGGCGGGCGGCCTCCAGGCGCACCCGGTCGACGTAGCGGCCCGGCGTCATGCCGGTCTCGCTCTGGAAGGCGCGGGCGAAGTGCCGCGGGGAGAGGCCGGCCCGGGCCGCGAGCGCCTCGACGGACAGGTCGGCCGCAGGGTTCTCGACGATCCAGTGCTGGACGTCGCGCAGCCTCGGGCGGCGCGCGGTCTGCGCGGCGAGCGGGGCGCTGAACTGGGTCTGGTTGCCGGGGCGGCGCAGGAAGACGACGAGGTTGCGGGCGACGGCGAGCGCCGGCTCGCGCCCCAGGTCGTCCTCGACGAGGGCGAGCGCGAGGTCGATGCCGGCGGTGACGCCCGCCGAGGTGACGACGTTGCCGTCGCGTACGTAGATGGGGTCCGGCTCCACCCGCACCGACGGGAAGCGCGCGGCGAGGGCGGCGCAGAACGCCCAGTGGGTCGTGGCGCGGCGACCCTCCAGCAGGCCGGCCGCGGCGAGCAGGAACGCCCCGGTGCACACCGACACCACGCGCTCGGCGCGCGGCGCGTGCTCGCGCAGCCAGCCGATCAGGCGGGGGTCGGGGGCGCGGGTGGCATCGCCGCCGGGCACCAGGAGGATGTGCGGGTCGGGGGCGTCGTGGAGCGCGTGGTCGGGCACGATGCGCAGGCCGCTGCCGGTCCGCACGGGGCCGCCGTCGAGGGTCGCGGTGCGGACGCGGTACGCGGGATCCCCGGTCCGGGACACCGCGCCGGCGAACACCTCGGCGGGGCCGGTGACATCGAGGCTCTGGACGTCGTCGAAGAGGACGATCAGCACGGTGCGGCCAAGCGGGCGGTGGTGCGTCATGTCCTCCATGCTCGTCGCCCCCGGATTTGTCCGCAATGACGAATACCCCACCTTTCCTGCCACCCCCGGCGGATGCCGCCGACCACTTCCCGCCGTACCGACCAGTCGGTAGCGTGCGGGCATGACCTCACTCAACGGGACCCTGCCCGAGCTCGCCGGACGCCACTGTCACCAGTGGCTCAACGCCCTCCACGCGACGGTGTACTTCTCCCCCGACTACCTGCGGGAGATGGCGGGGCTGGGCGTCGAGGACGACACCGCGGCGAACATCGCCGGGCGCACGGCCCCGCTCGGCCGCGTCGGAGCCGGGACGGTCACCGCGGCGTACTACAACTCCAAGTACGAACTGATCGCTCGTCATGTCCCGGGCGTCTGGGACGTCGTCTCCCCGCAGGAGGCCCTCGCCGCACGGCTGCGCGCGGCCGACGCGACGCTCCGCAGGCTGCTCGGCGAGGACGCCGTGGCCGCCCCCGAGATGGCCGAGGCCGCGGAGCTCGCCCTGCGCGCCGCCGAGGGCTGCAGCCGCGGCGGCCGCCCGCTGTACTCCGCCCACGCCGACCTGCCCGTGCCCGGCGCGCCGCACCTCGCGCTCTGGCACGCCGCCACGCTCCTGCGCGAGCACCGCGGGGACGGCCACATCATGGCGCTCGTACGGGCCGGTCTCGACCCGGTCGAGGCGCTCGTCAGCCACACCGCCACCGGCGGCGGCATGACCACCAAGTGGCTCGTCGCCACGCGCGGCTGGACCGAGGACGAGCTCGCCGCCGGACGGGACCGGCTGCGGGCCCGCGGGCTGCTGGACGCGGAGGGCGAGCTGACCGAGGCGGGCGGCGCGCTGCGCGACGAGCTGGAGGCGGAGACGGACCGCCTCGACGCCGCGCCGTACGAGCACCTGGGGGCTGCGGGCGTCGAGCGCCTGACCGCCCTCGGCAAGGAGTACGCAAAGGCGGTCATGCTCGCGGGCGCGTTCCCCGCGGACC